>NZ_JBMRCP010000067.1:0-69520 GCF_057350545.1 Pseudolysinimonas sp.
ACGAGACCCTCGGCGGCGGCGTCGGCGATGATGCGGGTGAGCAGCGCCACCGAGCGGATCGCGTCGTCGTTGCCCGGGATCGGGTACTGGAGCTCGTCGGGGTCGGCGTTCGTGTCGAGAATGCCGATGATCGGGATGCCGAGCTTCGTGGCCTCATCGACCGCGAGGTGCTCGCGCTTGGCGTCGATCACCCAGATCGCCGACGGCGTCTTCGTGAGGTTGCGGATACCACCGAGCGTCTTGTGGAGCTTGTCGAGCTCCCGCTTCTTGATGAGGAGCTCCTTCTTGGTGAAGCCCTTGGTGGTGTCGTCGAAGTCGAGCTCCTCGAGCTCCTTCATGCGCGCGAGGCGCTTGGAGACCGTCTGGAAGTTCGTGAGGAGGCCACCGAGCCAGCGCTGGTTGACGAAGGGCTGGCCGACGCGCTGCGCCTGCTCGGCGATGGTCTCCTGAGCCTGCTTCTTGGTGCCGACGAAGAGCACGGTGCCGCCGTGGGCGACGGTGTCCTTGACGAAGTCGTACGCCTTGTCGATGTAGCCCAGCGACTGCTGCAGGTCGATGATGTGGATGCCGGAGCGCTCGGTCAGGATGAAGCGCTTGACCTTCGGGTTCCACCGGCGGGTCTGGTGTCCGAAGTGCACGCCGCTGTCGAGCAGCTGGCGGATGGTGACGACGGCCATGGCCGTACTCCTTTGATCTCAGTTGTCTGATCCCACGGCGGATGCCGGCGATCCCTGGTGCCCGGGCGCGCATCCGCCGCTCATTGCTGAGGGGACTGAAGGAGTTGCGCCGCTGGAGTTGCAGCACGCTGCAGGGCACGCGAAGTCACCTCCCGGAAGAGGTGCTGCGAGAATTGTAGCAGCGCAGGCGTTTGGGGAGTACTCTGGGCGCCGGCTGCAGAAGCGGCTCCAGCTGAGGAAGGGAGGACCCGATGAACACCGACGCTGTCGTGTCCGGAATCCGACCCCTCATCCCCGAGGCCGCCGCCTAACCAGTTCTCTCCCGGTGGCCTCCTATCCGGAGCCCACTCTCTTGAACAACTTCTTCGGCGACGATTTCGTCGTCCCCACTTTCACCTTCGCCGACGTCGAACCCGACGCCGGCCAACGCTGGTCGACCTGGTCGTCGGTGACCCCGAGCGAGCGCGGCCCGCAGCCGTGGCCCGACTGGGTCGTCACGTCGCGCGACGCGATGGACACGGAGCTCGGCGTGCTCAAGACCGGCAAGGAGGCCGACGTGTTCCTCGTCGAGCGCGCCATCCCCGGGCAACCCGGCGTGCTGCTCGCCGCGAAGCGCTACCGATCGAGCGAACATCGCGACTTCCATCGGTCGAGCGTCTACCGCGAGGGACGCAGCGTCGAGAAGAAGAGCCGCGACCAGCGGGCCGTCGAGCGCGGCAGCTCGTACGGTCGCGGTGTCGCGGCGGTCGCCTGGTCGTACGCGGAGTTCGCGGCGCTGTCACGGCTCTACTCGATCGGGCTGCCCGTGCCGTATCCCGTGCAGGTCAACGGCACCGAGATGCTCATGGAGTTCATCGGTGACGGGATGTCCGCGGCCCCGCGGCTCGCGGCATCCCGAGCGACCGGCACCGAGCTCGCCGACCTGTTCGCGCAGGTCGCCGAGATCGTGCTCGCCCTCGCGCGGGAGGGATGCGCGCACGGCGACCTGTCGCCGTACAACCTGCTCGTGCACGACGGGCGGGTCGTCGCGATCGACCTGCCGCAGCTCGTCGACGTCGTCGCCAACCCCAACGGGATGGCGCTGCTCGAACGCGACTGCCGCAACGTGTGCGAGTGGTTCACGCGGCGGGGCCACCGTGCCGACGCGGGCGAGCTGTTCGCGCACGCGCTCGGCGAGCTCGGATGACCCCTCCCCCGGCGGCGAGCGGCCGCGCTCTCCCCCGATCGGCGCTGAGCGCTCCCGGCGCTCGGCGGTCACGGCTGGAATGTCGGGATGCGGCTGCGACGGGTCCTCGCGACGGCCCTCGTCGCAGCCCCGCTCTGGTCGTGGCCGGTCGCCGCGCCGCATCCGATCGCCCGGCCGTTCATCGCGCCCGAGACCCCGTACTCGGCGGGCCACCGCGGGATCGACATCCGTGCGCCGGTCGGTTCCGAGGTGCGTGCCCCCGCGGACGGCGTCGTGCACTTCGCAGGATTCGTCGTCGATCGGCCGGTCATCTCGATCCGCCACGCCGGCGGGGTGCTCTCGTCGTTCGAACCCGTCGAGCCGCTCGTCACGACCGGCGACCGGGTGCGGCGGGGGGATGTCCTCGGCACGCTGCTACCCGGTCACTGCGTGTCCGCGTGCCTGCACTTGGGCGCCCGCGTCGACGGCGGGTACGTCAACCCGTTGCTCTTCCTTGGCGGCCTCGACCACGCCGTCCTCTACCCGTTGGAATGACGCGGAGTTCGAGTGCATCGATTTGCGTCGAGCCCACACCACCCCGCAAGTGCGTTCGACGGAAATCGATGAACTCGGCGCTAGGCACGGGGGTGCGCGAGGCGGTAGGACTCCTTGAGCCGTTCGGCGGAGACGTGAGTGTAGATCTGGGTGGTCGCGAGGCTCGCGTGCCCGAGCAGCTCCTGCACGGCGCGGAGGTCGGCTCCGCCGTCGAGCAGGTGTGTCGCCGCGGTGTGCCGGAAGGCGTGCGGCCCGGCCGGGCCCGACCCGGGCAGGTCGACGAGCAGGTGGGCGACGAGCTCGTACACGGCGCGGGTGCTGAGGGCGCGGCCGCGCGGGCTGACGAAGATCGTGCCGGGATCGTCGCGGTCTCCTCGCAGCACCGCGCGCGCATCTCGCAGGTACGCGTCGAGCGCGCGGCGGGCGGGGATGCCGAACGGTACGACCCGCTCCTTGCCGCCCTTGCCGAGCACCCGGAGGGTCATGCGCTCGAGGTCGAGGTCGGCGGCCTTCGCCCCGACGACCTCGCTCACACGAAGGGCGGACGCGTAGAGCAGTTCGACGACGGCGAGGTCGCGCACGGCGTTCGGCTCTCCCGTGGCAGCGCGTGCGGCGAGGTCGTCGAGCAGTCCGTCGACCTGCGGGCGGGTGAGCACGCGTGGGAGGTGACGATCGGGACGCGGGGCTTTCAGGCGGGAGCCGCTGTCGGCATCCGTCACTCCGGTGCGGGTGAGCCACTTGGTGTAGCCGCGGACGGCGGCGCTGCGGCGGGAGAGGGTCGACTTCGCGAGGCCCGCGCTCGACCCTCGCCAGAGCCAGCCGCGCAGCAGCTCGAGGTCGATTCCGGCGGTGTCGTCGAGCTCTGCGGCGGCGGCGAAGTGGGCGAGGTCGAGCAGGTCGGTGCGATAGCCGCGGAGGGTGTGCGCGCTGAACCCGCGGTCGAGCTCGAGGTGACGGAGGTACCCGTCGATCGACGCGCGGAGGTCCACGCCCCTATGGTCGCGCGCCCGGCTCTCGTTGCTGCTCGGGCGCGCCGGGCTGCTGCGCGCCGGGCTACTCGGGCGCGCCGCTCGCCTCGACCTCGGCTTCGTTGAACGTCGACTTCTTGTTGGAGAACGCTTCGATGCGCTGCTCGTGCGTGAGTTCGGCGAGCCGGTCGAGCACCGAGTCGGGGAAGCCCGACACCGGACGGGTCTCGTTGACCGGCACGACGGTGTGCAGGATCTGGTCGTCGTAGACGTGCACGAGGTTGACCGACTGCGCGCCGTCGACCCCGAGCAGGCTGCCTGCGGGCGCCGACGCGTCGATCGTGTAACACGTGGCCGCGGCGACGGAGACGGGGATGCCGGCGAACGTGCCCGACATCGCGTGGTGCAGGTGGCCGGCGAGGATGCCGCGCACGTCGGTGCCGCGGAGCACGTCGGCGAGGCGATCCATCTGCTGCAGTTCGAGGATCGCCATGATCTCGACCGGCGACGGCAGCGGCGGGTGGTGGAGGGCGAGAAGGGTGCCGTCGGCGGCGGGCTCGGCGAGCACATCGCTCAGCCAGTCGAGTTGGCTGTCGAGCAGCGCGCCGTGGTGGTAGCCCGGAACCGTCGAGTCTAGCGAGATGATGCGCAGGCCGCCGATCATCTCGACGCGGTCTTGCGGGGCAGTGCTTTCCTCGCCGAAGAGTCCGGAGGAGTACGCGGGCCGCTCGTCGTGGTTGCCCATGACCCAGATGATCTGAGCGCCCATCTTCTCGGCGACGGGCTCGACGAGGCTGCGGAGGCGCACATAGGCGTCGGGTTCGGCGAGGTCGGCGAGGTCTCCCGTGAAGACGATCGCTTCGATCGGCAGGTTCGACCGGTGCAGCTGCTCGAGCGCGCGCACGAGCGGCGGATCGGTGTCGACCGTCCCGTAGAGCGCCCGACCCCCGCCCAGGAGATGAGTGTCGGAGATGTGCGCGACGACGTGCCGCGCGGGAGGGAACTGGCCCAGTTGCACCATGCGCGAACTCTACGCGGCGCCGGTGTCGTCGCCGGGTGTTCGGGGTACTACGCCGGGGGACGTCCTGCTTCGCCCGATCGCGGATCTTCGAGCTCCTCGATGAGCGCGATCCGCACGCTCTCGATGTGCTGACGCATCGACTTCACCGCCGCCTCGACATCCGACTCCTCGACCGCGCGCAATAGCACGTGGCGTTCCTGATCGGTCGTCTCCGGGAGGCCGGGGTGTTGATTCGCGAGGTTCCGGGCCATGCGGATGAGCGAGTCGATGCGGGCGAGCACGTCGACGAGCGCCGCATTGCCGGAGTGGTTCGCGAACAGTTCGTGCATGCGATGGTCGTGGGCGGCGAACGCGACGAGGTCACGCCGCGAGAGCGCCTCCTCCGACCCCTCGACGATCTCTCGCAGTTCCGCGACGAACGCCGGCGTTGCGTGCGTCATCGCGAGGCGGACGGCGAGACCTTCCAGCTCTTGGCGGAGGACGTAGAGGTCGTTGACCTCTTTGACGGTGAGCCGCCGGACGAAGCTGCCCTGGTGCGGTCGGTAGTCGACGAGCCCTTCGGACGCGAGCTTCGCGATCGCGTCGCGCACAGGCGTCCTGCTGACAGCGAGCTGCTCCGACAGGGCGCGCTCATCGAGGCGCGCTCCGATCGGAACCCCGCCGGCGAGGACGAACTCGCGAATCCGACGGTAGACGGTCTCGTTGACGGTGCGGGAGTCGTCGAGCCCTTCCAGCGCACTCATCCCGACTCCCTGATTCTCGCGAGTGTCCCGAGCATACCGGCGACGTGCGGGCTCAGGCGGTGGCCCCGCCGATGACGGATCGGCGGGGCCACCGTCGGCTCAGGCGACTCGGGTCGTCGCGGGATCGGTGACCGAATCCGTTCGGTCGAGCTCCTCCACCGGAATGCCCCGCGTCTCCTTCGCACTCAGCGCGGAGAGCGCTGCCACCACGCAGCATGCCGCGCTGAAGACCGCGACCGGCCACCAGCCCATCTCACCGGGCTGCAGGATCGCGTAGCTGATGGTCGGCGCGAATCCGGCCAGCAGATAACCGAGCTGGGTGCCGACCGCGACTCCCGAGAACCGGACCCGCGTCTCGAACATCTCCGTATAGATCGGCAGCTGGAGCGCCTGACCCGCGTAGAGCGACGACATGAGCAGCAGCTCGAACAGGAAGATCATCGGCACGTCACCGAGCGCGAGGAAGTGCATGAACGGGAACACGAAGATGATCGCCAGGATCAGTCCGCCGATGAACACCGGCTTGCGGCCGATCCGGTCGGCCAGCGCTCCCCAGAACGGGATGCTGACGGTTCCGACGAACGTGACGGCGAGCGTGATCAGGAGCATTGTCGTGCGCTCGATTCCGACCGAGTTCACGGCGAAGGAGAACGCGAAGACCGTCACGATGCTCGCGGGGGCGGCCATGACGCACATCAGGATGACGCGGATGACGTTCTTCCAGTGATGACGCAGGAGTTGCGCGATCGGGAACCGCTCGGTGCGACCCGACTGCTGCGTCTCGACGAAGACCTCGGCGTCGTGCAGCGTACGGCGGAGAAGGAGCACACCGATGGTTCCGACGATGCTGATCAGGAACGGGATGCGCCAGCCCCAGCTCAGCAGCTGGTCCTCCGGAAGCGCGAGGATCGGCAGGAACGCGAGCTGTCCGAGGAGGTTGCCCGCCCCCGTGCCGGCGTTGGTCCAGCTCGTGTAGAGGGCACGTCGCTTCGTCGGAGCATGCTCCATCGCGAGCGAACTCGCGCCGGCCTGCTCGCCCGACGCCGAGAAGCCCTGCACGAGACGCAGGAAGACGAGCAGGATGGGCGCTGCGACGCCGATCTGGTCGTAGCCGGGCAGGCAGCCGATCAGGAACGTCGCGATACCCATCGACGTGATCGTGAACAGCAAGAGCTTCTGCCGTCCGATCCGGTCGCCGAAGTGACCGAGGATGAACGCTCCGATCGGCCGCGCGATGTACGCCACCCCGAAGGTGGCCATCGCGCCGATGCTCGCGAGAGCGGGGTCGCCCTCGGGGAAGAACACCCGGCTGAACACCACGGCTGCGACGATGCCGTACATCGCGAAGTCGAAGTACTCGAGCATCGTTCCGAGGAAGCTCCCGAGAGCGGCGCGCTTGGCGGCCGGCCTCTTCGGGACGGTGGAATCAGACATCTTTGTCCTCTCTAGTTGGGTACTGTCCGGCGCATCCCGTCACGGCGCCACTTAATGTGGTGGTGGTCAGTGCTCGGTCTCGTCGACCGTCTCGCGGTAAGCGCTCGAGAACGCGATGGAGAGCTCTGCCGGCTCGTCGCCGATGTTGCGTGCGTTGTGCCAGACGCCGCTCGGGATGGAGATCACGTCGCCGACGTTCATCTCGCGCTCCTCGCCATCCCAGGTCTGCACGATGCGACCCTTGAGCACGGTCAGGATCTCGTCGCAGTTGGGGTGGAAGTGGCGGCCGTTGGCGTCGCCGGCGTCGATGATGCACTTGCCGACGGTCATCGTCTCGGAGTTCCCGATCGCGGCGGAGACGTACCACTCGAGCCGCCCCCAGCGCATCTGCTCGACGACGTGGTCGGCCGGGGTCTTGAGGTGGTCGCTGAAGTCGGCGGCGGTCATGAGAGGGTCTCCAGGTTGATCGTGGTGTCGTTCGAGATGATCGCGGCCTCGTGGACCGCGGCGACCTGTCGTGCGAACTCGAGCGTGGCCAGCTGCGGCTGCCGACGGTCGAGCACGCACTCGAGGAAGTACATGAGCTCGGAGTGGAGCCCCTGCGTGAACTCCGACTTGTTCTCCAGGGTGTTGAGCGAATCCTGGGGCTCCCAGACGATCGCGCCGCTGTCGAGGCCCTCCGGGGAGAAGTTCGACATCTGCGAGTAGTCGAACGGCATCCCTCGCTGGAAGACGACGCGGCGGTTGTTGTCGATCTCGACGCTCGCGTTGTCGCCGAAGACGGAGTACCGCTCGAACGGCTGCGCATAGGGGGCGCCGAACGACAGGTGGAGCGTGCTGAGCGTGCCGGTGCGGTGCCGCAGCACGAGCACTCCGGCGTCGTCGCTCGCGCGATGGACGGTGACGCTCTCGCCTTCGCCGCCGACGGCGAGCAGGAAGGAGACGGGGTGGCATCCGTTCGCGAGCCAACCGCTCGGCTGACTCGCGAGTTCGCGACCGCCGTGCGGGATCGTGAGCGGGTACTCGGCCAGGATCGTGCGCGCCGCCCCGAGCGCCCCCGAGGCGATGAGCTCGAGCGTCTTGGCGGTCGCGGGTGCGAAGACCTTCTTGTAGCCCACGACGCAGACTCGGTCGCCGCGCGCCGCGATCATCCCGTCCACCTCGGCCACCGTCGACGCGGCCGGCTTCTCCATCCAGACGTCGAGTCCCGCCTCGAACGCCTCAGTGGCGAGGATGGGATGCAGCTTCGCGCCGACGCACAGCAGCACGGCGTCGAGCTCCTCGGCGGCGTACATCTCGGCGGCGGTCGCGTAACTGCGCGCTCCGTACTGCTTCGCCGTCAGAGCACCGAGTTCCTCGTTGACGTCGGCGACCGCGACGAGCTCCACCGGCAGGAACGTGAGCACCGCGAGGATGTTGCGGTAGGCGTGGTCGCCGACCCCGACGACTCCCACCCGGACCCGGCGGGCGAAGTTGCGCTGGTACGTCATGCGATCCCCTTCACGGTGCGGCGGAGGAAGTCGATCTCCCTCTCGGTGAGCGGTGCGAGCTCCCACTGGGTGAGCGGGACCTCGGGCGAGTAGGCACCCGGGGCGCCGTAGTCGTAGCCGTCGCGGTAAGCACCGTGCGACGGGTTGAGGCACACCACGGGCGAGACGCCGCTGTCGACGACCGCCTGGGTGATCTCGAGCAGCGGCCACGTGGCCGACTCGAGGCCGACGTTCCAATGCAGCGTCTCGGGCGCCTCGGGCTCGGCCGCGCCGCCCTTGAGGTGCACGTACCCGATGTGGGGCTCGAGCGCGCGGAATCCCTCGAGCGTCGGGTAGGAGCCGAGCTTCCACGCGTTCTGGATGTCCCACGTGAGCCGGAACTCCGGCGGGGGCTGCACCCAGTCGAGGAAGTCGAGGAAGTCGGTCGGCTTCACGAGGAAGCAGGCGTCGGCCTCGTTCTCCATCGTCGGCGTGAACCCTGCCTGCAGAATGCGGTCGATGGCCTCGCGGTAGACGTCGGCGACCCACGGGTACTCGGCGCGAAGTCGCCCGACCGGGTCGGACCCCGCGTCGGAGAGTCGACCCGCGATGATCCGCACGAACCGCGGCTCGAGGATGCGCGCCGCGTCGAGCACCCGGTCGAGGTCACCGAGGTGGTTGGCCCGGAAGGAGGCCTCGCCCTGCTCGACGTGGTCGTCGAACACGCGCGACGAGAGGCAGTAGGGCCGCAGGCCCGCCGCCGCCATGGCGTCGAGAGCGCGCCGGCTCGAGTCGGCGCTCAGCGTCTCGACGGAATCACCGTAGATGCTGCCCCAGAGGTCGATCCAGCGCAGACCCCAGCGCGCGAACGTGCGGGTCGCGGTCTCGAAGTCCCACGACGCCATCACGTTGAGCGCCGTGAGCGCCACGCGAGGCTCAGCCGCCGACATGGATCGTCTTCAGCTCGCGGAGGGTCGCGGAGATGGCGACTTCGGTGGGCAGACGCTCGACGCTCGACGCTCCGAAGAAGCCGTCGACGCCTCTCGTACGTTCGATCACATAGCGGGCGTCTTGGTACACGGCGATCGGCCCCCCGTGGCACAGCACGATGACATCGTCCCGCACCGCCGCAGCCGCATCTCGGATGCGCTGGACCCGTTCGACCGACTCGTCGAGCGTCAACGCCGTCTGGGCGCCGATCGTGCCGGAGGTCGTGAGACCCATGTGGGCGACGATCACGTCGGCTCCTGCCGCGGTCATCGCCTCCGCCTGAGCCTCGTCGAAGACGTACGGGGAGGTGAGCAGGTCGCGCTCGTGGGCGAGGCGGATCATGTCGATCTCGAGCTCGAACGACATCCCTGTCTCCTCCAGGTTCTGCCGGAACACCCCGTCGATGAGTCCGACGGTGGGGAAGTTCTGTACGCCCGCGAAACCCAGGCGTGCGAGCTCGTCGAGGAACACCGGCATCCGACGGAACGGGTCGGTACCGCATACTCCCGCGAGCACCGGCGTGTGCTTGACGATCGTGAGCACTTCGGATGCCATCTCGACGACGATCCCGTTCGCGTCTCCGTACGGCATGAGCCCCGCGAGCGAGCCGCGCCCCGCCATCCGGTAGCGCCCCGAGTTGTAGATGATGATGAGGTCGGTGCCGCCGTCTTCAGCGCTCTTCGCGGAGAGACCAGTACCCGCCCCCGAGCCGATGATGGCCCGGCCTGTGGCGATCTCGGCGCGCAGCCCCTCGAGTGCGTCGATTCGGTTCATGCGTTCTCTCCTCCGGCTCGGATCAGTTGATCGAGCGTGTCGGCCATCTCGACCGCGAACGCCGGATCGTTGACGGGGCTGTCGCGCTCGACGACCGGGATGTCGTGCCGCAGTGTCTCGCGCAACGACCCGAACAGCGCCGTGTCGGCCTCGGGGTCGTGGAAGGGTTGCCCCGCGACATCGATCGCCGAGACACCCCCGCGCGGGATGTGCACGGTGACCGGACCGGTCGACGCATTGAGACGTTCGGCGATCCGCCGCCCGAGCTCGGCGTTCTCGTCGCGTGTCGTGCGCATGAGCGTCACGGACGCGTTGTGGATGTGGAACAAGCGCCCCTCGAACTCGGCGGGGACGGTATCGCGAGGTCCCCAGTTGACCATGTCGAGAGCACCGAGGCTCACGACCTGGGGCACGCCGGCGCGGGCTGCGGCAGTCAGCCGCGTGGGACCGGCGGAGAAGACCCCGCCGACGAGTTCGTCGGCGAGCTCCGTCGTCGTGAGGTCGAGCACGCCGGCGAGCAACCCGGCCTCGACGAGACCTTCCATCGACGAGCCGCCGGCACCGGTCGCATGGAACACGAGCACCTCGTACCCGAGCTGTTCAAGCCGAGCGCGTGCGGCCTCGACGGCGGGCGTCGTGACGCCGAACATGGTGGCACCGATGACGGGGCGCGTCTCCTCGAGAGCCGGGCGTTCCATCGTCGCCATCCCTGCGATGGCGCCCGCCGCGTTCGACAGGATCGGGACCGACACCGAGTTGATGCCCGCGATGTCGACGACGGAGTACATCATGGCGATGTCACGCGAGCCCACGTAGGGCCGGGTGTCGCCCGACCCGACGGTCGAGAGCATCAGCTTGGGGAAGCCGACGGGGAGGGCACGCATCACCTCGGTTGCGAGGGTCGTGCCGCCGGTTCCGCCGAGAGCCAGGATGCCGTGGATGCGACCGGCCTCGGCGAGTTCGGTGGCGAGCGTCGTGGCGCCCCGCGCCATCGTGCTCACGGCCGTCCCGCGGTCACCGCCGGTGCGCAGCGCCGCGACGCTGGTTCCCGCTGCCTGGGCGACGGCGTCGGCGGCGATGTCTGCCGCGAAGGGAGGTTCGCCCAGGACTCCGACATCCATCGTGAGCACCTCGACGCCCGACGAGAGAATGCGGTCGCGGACGAACGCGTATTCCGGTCCCTTGGTGTCGAGCGTGCCTACCAGCAGCACCGTCGGCATCGTTGCCTCCAGATTGTGTGTGGTGTTTGGTACACAATATGCACGATGCCGGCGGTGTGCAAGTAGTCAGAGGCGGCGCCATCCGTTGCTTCGCTCCTCCGCCCGGCCGTCGAGCTCGAGCATCCCGAGCTCGGCCCGCACGGCGTCGACGGACAACCCGGAGATCGCGGCGAGGCGCGCGACGTCCTGCCCCGTGCGGCTCAGAGCGTCGAGTACGCGCGTGCGCTCCGGGCTGCTCTCTCCGGTGCGCGGTCGGGCTGCAGACTCGGGGTCGACGAGCTCGGCCATCTCCTGAGCCGACGTCACGCAGACGGCGTCGTACTCGCGGATGAGGCGATGGCATCCCGCTGAGGCGGAGGAAGTGATCGGCCCCGGGACCGCCCCGAGCGGGCGTCCGAGCTGAGCCGCGTGACCCGCGGTGTTGAGTGACCCCGACCGCCACCCCGCCTCGACCACAACGGTCGCGCGGCTGGCCGCGGCAATCAGCCTGTTGCGCTGAAGGAACCGCCATTTCGTGGGCGCCACGCCGCACGGTACCTCCGACACGACGGCGCCGCGGTCGACGATGCGGGTCAAGAGCGTCTCGTGCGCGCTCGGGTAGAACCGGTCGACGCCGCCCGCGAGGAATGCCACCGTCGCTCCGCCGCTCGCGAGCGCGGCGCGATGGGCGGCGCCGTCGATGCCGAACGCTGCCCCCGAGACGATCGCGAAGCCGCGGTCGACCAGTCCGCTGGATGCCTCGATCGTGACGTGCTCCCCGTAGCCGGTCGCGGCGCGGGCTCCCACGATCGCGATCGACCGGTCGAGCGCCCCGAGCAGTCCGGCGTCGCCGCGCACCCAGAGTGCAGGCGGGGCGTGCGGGCCGAGGTCGTCGAGACCCGACGGCCACTCCGCGTCGCCCGGGACGACGAGCCGCGCCCCGAACCTGGCCGCCTGCCGGAGGTGCAGCCCCGTGTCGGTGCTCCTCAACCGAGGTTGCCAGCGGGCGAGTGCGTCCTCGAAAGACCCTCCCGCGAGGTCGGCCAGCTCCGCCGCTGACGACGTCGCGATCGCATCGGCCGCGCGCACCGGCCCGACCGCGGCCAGCAGCCGGCCGGCGTCGGCGTCCCCCGGCTCGGCGAGCGCCGACCACCGCGCGCGGGCGTACCGCTCGGCGAGCTGCTCTCGGTCGAGGTGCTCCCCCGCGACGGCCCGCACCAGCGCGGCGGCCTCCGACTCGGGCACGCGAGTGCTCATGCGGCGGCCCTCCGCAGCAGGAGCGCACGCCCGACGTGAGCCGCGCGGGGTCGCTCGACGCCGTCGAGGTCCGCGAGCGTCCACGCGAGACGCAGCACGCGATCGTACCCACGCATCGTGATCGCTCCACGCTCGAGTGCGCGGTCGAGACTCGCCGTCGCCCCGCGCTCGGGCACCCCGGCGGGTGAGCGCAGCCACGTGCCCGGGACCTCGGCGTTGAGCCGCCACGGCGTCGCCGCGAACCGTCGCGCCGCCAGGTCGCGCGCCCCCAGCACTCGCGCGCGGGCCGCCGCGGAATCGATGCGGGGCTCCGACGCCGTCCGGAGCTGTGCGGCTGTGATGCGTTCCACCCGCAGCCGGATGTCGACCCGATCGAGCAGCGGACCGGACAGCCGCCCGAGGTAACGGCGCTGCGCGAACGGCGTGCAGACGCATTCCTGGTCGCGGGACCCGGCGTTGCCGCACGGGCAGGGGTTGGCGGCGAGCACGAGCTGGAACCTCCCGGGGAAGCGTGCGGACCCGGCAGCCCGCGAGATGGTGATGACGCCGGACTCGAGCGGCTGCCGCAGGGCGTCGAGGGCGTGCGGTGAGAACTCGGGCGCTTCGTCGAGAAAGAGCACGCCGTGCGCGGCCCGGGCAGCGGCACCGGGCCGCAGCACCCCGCTGCCGCCGCCGATGATGGCGGCGGGCGACGCGGTGTGATGCGGCGCCTCGAGCGGTGGTCGCACCCGCAGCCGCTCCCCCACCGGAAGGCCGGAGAGCGAACGGAGCGACGACACCTCGAGCGCCGCCTCGACGGGCAGGTCGGGCAGGATGCCGGGCAACCGGCTCGCGAGCATCGTCTTGCCCGCACCGGGTGGACCGAGCAGGAACAGATGGTGCCCGCCTGCCGCAGCGACCTGCAGTGCCTCCACGGCATCCCGATTGCCGACGATGTCACCCAGGTCGCCCTCGTCGCGTGCCGCCTCGACCGCCACGGGCGGGAGGAGCAGCGGTTCGACGTCGCGGGGTTCGAACTCGGCACCGTGCCAGATCGCGGCGTCGCGGAGCGACGCGACGCCGACCACGTCGATTCCGTCGACGAGCGCGGCCTCCGCCGCGTTGCCGGCGGGCACGAGCACGGTACGGAAGCCCGCCCGGGCGGCCGCGAGCACCGACGGCAGGACGCCGGGGGTCGGGCGCAGCCGACCGTCGAGTGCGAGCTCGCCGAGATGGATGACGCGGTCGACGGAGGCGGTCGGCACGACTCCGTCGGCGGCGAGCGCGGCCATCGCGATGCCCAGATCGAAGGCCGTGCCGTGCTTCGGCAGCGCCGCCGGCGAGAGGTTGATCGTCAGCTTGCGCGGCGTGATGGGACAGCCCGCGTTCGCGGCGGCGGCGCGCACCCGCTCGCGGGCTTGACCGAGCGCGAGGTCGGGCAGCCCGATGAGCACGAAGGCGGGCAGGTGGTTCGAGATGTCGGCCTCGATGTCGACGACGGTGCCGTCGAGACCGAGGAGGGCGATCGCGTGGGTGCGGGCCACGCGCATCAGAAGATGCCCTCGAGGTGCTCGATCGTCGCCGGCGAGTCACGGGGGGCGATGACGCCGATCGCATCGACCCGGAGCCGGCTCACCCCGCGCACGGGACCGTGTTCATGGAGCCAGGCCGCAGCCAGGCGTCGGAGGCGGGAGAGCTTGCCGGGCGTGATCGCCTCGAACGGGTGGCCGAAGTTCGTCGACGAGCGCGTCTTGACCTCGATGAACACGAGTGCCGACCCGTCACGCCCGACGAGGTCGATCTCGCCATCGGCGCAGCGCCAGTTGCGGTCGAGGATCTCGTAGCCGCGCGCGACGAGAGCCCGCTCCGCGATGCGCTCCCCGCGTCTGCCCAGCTCGTCCTTCGCCGCCATGCGTCGAGGATCGCGTGCCGCACCATCCCGTCGGTGCACCCGTTCGACAGTCGCGGAGAGGCCCCAGAACTCTGGCCTGTGGAGGGCCCCAAGCTCGTGAGACTTCTCTCATCTCGCCCCCGGCGCCCGAACTCCGGGGCGACACTCGAACGCATCAGACACCACGACCCACAAGGTCACGGACACCCTGAGGGGGAAGCACCATGCGGAAGAGAACAGCCGCCGGCCTCGCCGGCATCCTCGCGCTCGCGAGTGTCACGCTCGGCCTCGCGCCGGCCCACGCCACGACCGGCGGGGAACCGGACGGCGACCAGCATCCGGATGTCGGCCTCATCCTGTACTACGCCGAAGACGGCCGGTACCGGTGCAGCGCGACGCTCGTCTCGCCCACCGTCATCGTCACCGCCGCGCACTGCACCGAGGGCACGCTCGGCTCGACGCTCGTGACCTTCGACTCCGTGATCGCCGAGCAGCCGCCGACGCCGTTCCCCGTCGCCGCCGACCCGACCGTGGGCTACACACCGTCCGAAATCACCGCCGCGGGGTACTACTCGGGCACCGCCTACACCCACCCCGCCTATTCCGGCTTCACCGACCTCGACAACTGGAACGACGTCGGCGTGATCGTGCTCGACGCGCCCGTCGACTCGTTCGGCGACGGCTACGCCGGCATCGCCGCGGTCGGCACGCTCGACGCGATCAAGAAGTCGAACCTGTCGAAGACGCTCTTCACGGCCGTCGGCTACGGCACCGAGGTGCGCAAGCCCGACAACGGCCCGCAGAAGCCGCAGCCGATGACGTACCCGCTGCTGCGGCGCAACGTCGACATGCCTGGGCAGAAACTCACGCCGCAGATCCTGCAGACCAACGGCAACCCCAACGACGTGCACGGCACGGGCGGCACGTGCTTCGGCGACTCCGGCGGCCCCGTGTACCTCGGCGGCGAGATCGTCGCGGTCACGAGCTACGGCTACACCGACAACTGCCGCTACCTCGGCGGCTACCAGCGTCTCGACATCCCGAGCGTCGCCGACTGGCTCGCCACCTTCGGGCTCTAGCAGCCACACGATCCGGTTCGCCCTCGGCGCTCTCGACGTCGGGGGCGGGCCGCCTGTGCGGGCACGCCCTCGCCACCCCAGATGTGCGGGGGCGTGCTCTTGGGGTCTCGACACGCGCCCTTCGGGCGCTACTCGACCACCGAAGCACGCGGCGCTCCTCAACCCGCGAGCGGACTACTCGTCGAGCGCGAGTTCCTTCGGGAGCTCGAGGTCTTTGTCGGCGCGCTCCTCGACGTTGACGTCTTTGAAGGTGAGCACGCGCACGCTCTTCACGAACCGGTCGGAACGGTAGACGTCCCACACCCAGACGTCGTTCATCTGCAGCTCGAAGTAGAAGTCGTGCTCGGTGTCGCGGCGCTCGAGCGTCACCTCGTTGGCGAGGTAGAAGCGTCGCTCCGTCTCGACCACGAAACGGAACTGGCCGACGATGTCGCGGTACTCCTTGTAGAGGGCCAGCTCGACCTCGCGGTCGTAGTCCTCGATGTCGTCGTCATCCATACTGCTGACGAGTCTAGCTACGCGATGTCGGCCACCGTGGCGTCGAGATCGAAGAGCCCCGGCTGCTTGAGCCAACTCCAGCGATGGAGGGCGCTCGCGCCGTGCGTGGCGATGCCGGCGTAGTGCTCGGCGGAGGCGTAGCCCTTGTTGCTCGTCCAGACGTAGCCGGGGTGGACGGCATCCCTCTCGATCATGAGCCGATCGCGCGCGACCTTCGCGAGCACCGACGCCCCGGCGACAGCGGCGCACGTGCGGTCGGCCTTGACCTTTGTCGTGACGCGTACCGCGCTGCGCAGGCCGTCGCCGAGCGCCGGCGTCAGCCAATCGTGCGAGCCGTCGAGCAGCACGACGGCTCCGATGAGGTCGACACCCTCCTCGCGCACCGCGTCGAGGGCGCGCCGGGCGGCGAGGCCGAGCGCCGCGATGATGCCGATCTGCTCGATGCGCTCGTTCGACGCCATCCCGACCGCGGCGTGCCGCGACCACCGGGCGACCTTCGGCTGCAGCTCCTCGCGTCGAGGCTCGGGCAGCAGCTTCGAGTCCTTGAGCCCCTCCGGCGCCGTACGGGTGTCGAGGTCGACGATGCTCAGCCCCACGGCCACCGGACCGGCGATCGCACCGCGACCGACCTCATCCATGCCGATGACGAGGCGTGCACCCTCGCGCAGCAGCGTGCGCTCGAGGCGGAGGGTCGGGACGGTCGAGACCATGTCAGCCCGTGGGGGTCGGCGAGGGCTCTTCGGACTCTTCGGTCACGTCGGGCGCCGGCTCGCCAGAGCCCTCGTCGACGCCCGAGAAGACGATCGGATAGTTGTCGAGCCACGACCAGCGGTCGACCGGCCAGGAGATCAGGATGGCGCGTCCGACGACGTGATCGAACGGCACGAAGCCCTTGCCGGGGGTGTCCTGCTGGTAGCGGGAGTCCTCGGAGTTGTAGCGGTTGTCACCCATGACCCAGAGCGAATCCTCGGGCACCGTGATCGGGCCGAAGTCGTCGCGCGACGCCTTTGTGACACCGTCGGGCAGGAGGATGTAGACCTCCTCGAGCGGGATGCCGTTGACGGTCAGCTGACCGAACTCGTTGCAGCACTCGACGACGTCGCCGGGCAGCCCGATGACGCGCTTGATGAGGTGGTCGTTGGAGTCGGGCGCCGTCAAGCCGACGATCGAGAGCAGCCAGTCGAAGAACGCGACGATCGGGTTCTGGTCTTCGAGCACCGGCTCGGGGCCGAGCCAGCCGCCCGGGTCGCGGAAGACGACGATGTCGCCGCGTTCCACCGGCATGAGGTCGGGCGTGAGCTGGTTCACGATGATGCGGTCGTTGACGAGCAGCGTGTCCTGCATCGACTCCGACGGGATGTAGAACGACCGGATCAGGAACGTCTTGATGAGGAACGAGATGACGATCGCGGCGAGGAGGATGACGGCCACGTCGCGCAGGAACGCTTTCCAGCCGCGCAGCTTCTTGCGCTTCGGACGCGTGGGCGCGCCGGATTCGGTCTCGGTCTCGGGCCGCTCGGAGACCGCGATCTCGTCGGTCTCGGCGCCCGGGCGCGCCGCATCCTGCTCAGTCATCTCACCCCTGGGTTCCGCATCAGCATATGCGCCGACCGGCCGGGAAAAGCGCGACGCGCGCGGCCTCTTTTCGAAGCCGCGCGCGTCGCGGGAAATCTGCGGGCGAGATTCAGCTCTCGCGCTTCTCCTTGATCTTCGCCTTCTTGCCGCGAAGATTGCGGAGGTAGTAGAGCTTCGCGCGGCGGACGTCGCCGCGGGTGACGATCTCGATGTGGTCGATGACCGGCGAGTGCACGGGGAACGTGCGCTCGACGCCGACTTGGAACGAGACCTTGCGCACCGTGAAGGTCTCCTTGACGCTCTCGTTCTTGCGAGCGATCACGACGCCCTGGAACACCTGGATACGCGCGCGCGTTCCTTCGATGATGTTCACGTGCACCTTGACGGTGTCACCGGGACGGAAGTCGGGGATGTCCGACCGAAGAGAGGCTGCGTCGACGTCGTCGAGGATGTGCATGGTGTTTCGCTCTCTGCGACCGCCTCAGATCGGGCGCGGTTCTAGGGTGTGGAATTCGAGATCGTGCCCCGGCCGCTCGGTTCAGAACTCGGCGGCTGGCACCCTCGACCCCCCTGAGGCAGGATCGTGCCGGGCACAAACTCATATCCTGCCACACCGCCGGTCCCCTCTCCAACCTCGGGAGCGGCATCCAGCTAAGCTTTCGCGGTGATCGAACTGCGCACCCCCGCCGAGCTCGAGCAGATGAAGCCCGCCGGAGCCTTCGTCGCGAGCGTGCTCGAAGCCACCCGCGACGCCGCCGCGGTCGGGGTGAACCTGCTCGAACTCGACGCGCTGGCCCACGACATGATCCGTGCTGCCGGGGCCGAGAGCTGCTACATCGACTACCACCCGTCGTTCGGCGGCTCGCCGTTCGGCAAGGTCATCTGCACCTCCGTCAACGACGGCGTGCTGCACGGCCTCCCCCACGACTACAAGCTTCGGGATGGCGACCTCCTGTCGCTCGACTTCGCCGCGCTCGTCGACGGCTGGGCGGCCGACTCGGCGCTCTCGATCGTCGTCGGCACGCCGCGTGACGAGGATCTCAAGCTGATCGCGATCGCCGAGGAGGCGCTCGAGGCCGGCATCGCCGCGGCCGTCGTCGGCAACAAGACGGGCGACATCTCGGCGGCGATCGGCGAGGTGGGTCGCCGCAACAAGCTGAAGATCAACCTCGACTTCGGCGGACACGGCGTCGGCCGGGTCATGCACGGCGAGCCGCACATCGCCAACGACGGTCGACGCGGCCGCGGTTACCCGCTGCGGGCCGGGCTCGTGTTCGCGGTCGAGCCGTGGTTCCTGCACACGACCGACAAGATCTACACCGACGCCGACGGGTGGACGCTCAAGTCGCGCGACGGGTCACGCGGCGCGCACGTCGAGCACACGATCGCGGTGACCGACGACGGTCCGCTCGTGCTCACCGCGCGGTCCAGCTAGCCCGCCGCCGGGTCCGGCTAGAACTCCTCGGGCGGCAGCAGGTCGGGACGGGTGCGACGCGTGCGCTCGAACTGCTGTTCACGGCGCCACGCGGCGATCGCCGCGTGGTTGCCGCCGAGCAGCACGGGCGGCGTCTCGAGCCCCCGCCAGACGGCCGGCTTCGTGTAGCTCGGATACTCGAGCAGCCCGTCCTCGTGGCTCTCCTCGACGAGGCTGTCGGGGTTGCCGACGACTCCGGGCACGAGGCGACCCGCCGCCTCGATCATCGCCATCGCGGCGACCTCGCCGCCGTTGAGCACGTAGTCGCCGAGGCTCAGCTCCCGCACGTCAGCCCGAACCCGCGCGTACTCGATCACGCGCTGGTCGATGCCCTCGTAGCGGCCGCAGCAGAAGATCACGTGCTGCTTCTCGCTCAGCTCACGGGCGGCGCTCTGCGTGAAGAGGCTGCCGGCCGGGGTGGTGAACACGACGGTGCTCTCGGGGGTGAGGAGGGCATCCAGTGCCTCGCCCCACGGCTCGGGTGTCATCACCATCCCGGCGCCGCCGCCCGCGGGGGTGTCGTCGACGGTGCGGTGGCGGTCGTGCGTGTAGTCGCGCAGGTCGTGCACGCGGATGTCGAGCGCCCCCGTCTTGCGCGCCTTGCCGAGCAGCGACACATCGAGCACCGAGAAGAACTCGGGGAAGATCGTCACGACGTCGATGCGCACGGGGTCAGGCTATCCGGGGCGGCTCGGGGTCGAGATCATCCATTCGCGTCGAGAGCGCGTGCGCGAATCCGAGGACTCGACGCAGATCGGCCTACTCGGCGTCGGGAGGCGTCGTCGGGGCCGCGACAGAGGGTGCGGGCTCGTCGTCGGGGAGCTCCTCGAAGAGCCCCGGCGGCGGCGTCAGCACGACGCTGCCCGCGGCGAGGTCGACGGTCGGCACGAAGGCCGCGACGAAAGGCACGAGCACCTCGCCGGAGCCGGTGTCGATCGCGAGAAGGTCTTGCGCGGGGAAATGGTCGACGCGCGCGATCCGACCGACGTCGACGCCGTCGCGCACCGCGCGGAGTCCGACGAGCTGATGGTCGTACCAGGCGTCGGGCTCGGTCGGGAGCTCGGCGGCATCCTGATCGACCCAAAGGATGGCGCGCACGAGCGACTCGGCGGCCGTGCGGTCGTCGACATCCTGGAAGAAGCCGACGGGTTGGGCGTTGTACCAGCGCAGCTCGGTGAGCTCGAGCGTCTTGCCGTGCCACGGGGATGACGTGGGCACCTGCAGCGTGAACGTCGCGCCCGGCACGAAGCGGCGTTCGGGTTCGTCGGTGAAGAGTTCGAGTTTGAGCGCGCCCTTCAGCCCGTGGGCTTTCAGAAGGCGGCCGACTCGAAGCTGCGTCGTGCCCGGAGGCGGAGCCTTGCGGGCGTTCACGCCTCGTCGGTGTCGACGACGTCGACGCGCCCGCGCTGACCGTCGGCGAGGGCCGTCACGAGCTGACGGAGGGCCTTCGCCGTGCGACCGGAGCGTCCGATGACGCGGCCCAGGTCGTTCGGGTGGACCCGCACCTCGAGCAGCTCGCCGCGCGACGAGGTCGACGACTGCACCCGCACATCTTCGGGAGAGTCGACGATCCCCTTGACGAGGTGCTCGAGGGCGGATTCCAGCATGATTACTTCTCGTCGCCCTCGGCGGCCGACTCATCGGCAGCGGCCCCGGCGGCCGGCTCCTCGGCGGGAGCCTCGGCCTCAGCGGCCGGAGTCTCCTCAGCGGCCGGAGTCTCCTCGGCAGCCGGGGTGTCCTCGACGGGCTCCGCGGCGGCGGGCGCCTCCTCGGCGACCTCGGCCTTCGGCGCCGGCTTCTCAGCCTTCGGCTTCAGAACGGGCTTCTTCTTCTCGTCGATCGAGAACGCGGCGGGCGCCTCCTTGGTGCGGATGGTGCTCTTGGCACCCTTCTCGCCCTTGAAGATGCCCCAGTCGCCCGAGAGCTTGAGCAGCACGGCGACCTGCTCGGTCGGCTGCGCGCCGACGCCGAGCCAGTACTGGGCGCGCTCGGAGTTGATCTCGATGAACGAGGGCTCCTCGGTGGGGTGGTACTTGCCGATCTCCTCGATCACGCGACCGTCGCGCTTGGTCTTCGAGTCGGCGACGACGATGCGGTAGTACGGGGCGCGGATTTTGCCGAGCCGCTTGAGGCGGATCTTGACAGCCAAGAGTTCTCCAGAGTGTGTGTGCGAAGTGTGCGAACTGCACCGTGAGCGTGGGGTGCACACTCGGGCAGAACAAGTCAGGGAGATCGTCGGCGTCGGATAGAGGGTCGGACACCGGGACCCAACGGACCATTCTGGCAGATTCTCGGCGACCCGGCGACCACGCCGGGCGAACTCACCGCCGGGCGCCCGCCTGCCTACCTCCGACGGAGCAGCAGGATGACTCCGCCGACCACGAGGACCACGAGCAGCGCGAGGCCGACCCAGACGATCCACCACAGATCGGGGGCGGATGCCGGAGCCGGCTCCGGCTCGTCGGTCGCCTCCGGCGCGGGCTCGGTCGACGGACTCGGCGTGACCGTCGGCGTCGGAGTGGGAGTGGGAGTGGCCGTGGGAGTGACGGCCGGAGTGGCCACGAAACCCGTGCCGGGGCGAGGCTTCGTCACCGGCGTGCCCCCGCCGCCCGACGGCGGCGGCGACACCGACGTTCCGGCGAGCGATCCGCACGCGCCGGCGGAGGTCGCGGGATCGAGCACCGCGACGACGACGACGAGGTCCTGCACGTCGCCCGCAGAGGCGTAGCAGGCGGGCAGCGGGCTCAGCTGCGTCCCCGGACCGTTCAGGTCGCTCCTCGCGCCGTCGACGACGCGCAGGATGTCGCCGTCGTCGTCGACGAACTGGACGCGATGAACACCGGCGGGATCGAGGAGGAACCAGAAGTTCGGGTCGCCCGTGGCGCCGCCGTAGCTCTCCGTCACGTCTTCGAGCACCCAGACGCCCCCGGAGGCTCGGTAGAGGTTCACCTCGAGGTCGTCGATCGGGTCGCCGTCGTCATCCAGCGCGGAGCCGATGATCTCCGGCCCGGTGCTGTACTCGAGCAGCTCGAAGTCGATGTCTTCCGCCGGCTCGAGGAGTGACGCGCTGACCGGGTCGAACTCGCAGCCGCAGATGTCCCAGCCGTCGTAGGTCATCCCCGCGTAGTCGTTGTCGCCGTAGGTGTAGACCATGTACTCATCGCCGGGCCGCACGTAGAGCGTGTACTCCCCCGACGCGTCGGTCTCGGCGTAGGTGTAGTCGTCGTCGTTCTCAGCCTCGACCTCGATGCCGTCGAGCGGTACGCCGTTCCCGGTCACGCGTCCGGTGATGATCGCGGCGGCCGGCATCACCACGCTCAGGCCCGAGAATCCGACGCCCGGGAGGCCGTCCAGATGTGTCGCGAGCGCCGGGTCCATGTTGTAGCCGCCGCCGAGGAACGTGTCGATGTACGGTGATGCGTCGTCCTCGACGAGGAAGCGGAGCGTGAACTTCGCTGCGGTGATGGGCGCCAACAGCTCGAACGTGCCGTCGGTCGACGTGAAGGTCGCCGGGGGCTGGATATTGATCTGCTGCCACTGGACACCCCCCTGGAGCACGTACAGATCGACGCGGACGTCGCCCATCGTGGGCGACCAGTTCGAGATCGTGCCGGTGCTGAGCACGTAGCGGTTCGTGACGACATCGCCGAGGTCCGGATCGGGTTCCCCATCCTCGATGGTGAAGAAGTCCTGCACGACGCTGAAGCGCTCGCCCCCGGTTCCAGCTGTGCCCTCCAGGACGAAGGCCTCATAGCCGCCGTCGGCGAGGCCGGAAGCCCCGAAAACCCCGTCGTTCCCCGTCGTCACCGTCTGGCTCACGCCGGAGACGGCGTTGCCGGCACCGTCGCTGCGCTGCGAGATGAGGATCGGAACCCCCGCCGCAGGCGCACCCAGCTGATCCACGAGCCGCCCCGTGAAGCCTCCGACAGCCGACGCCGACGTGACCGGGATCAGCGCCCCGAGCAGACCCAGGGTGAGGGCCGCCAGAGCGGCGACGAAGCGGTGGCGGCGACCGATGGCGGCCTCGGGATGACGGGACACGGGGGGGCCTCGATCTGTGGGGTTGCCTCACCTTAGCGGTGCACGGGCTCCACTTCGACCTGCAGCCCGACGACGCGCGACCGACGCCGCGACAGGGCGACGCCGATGAGGCAGATCACCCCGCCGGCGAGCGCGAGCGGATGCGGGATCTCCTGGAACGCGAGGAAGCCCATGACGGTCGCGAGCGGCGGCGACAGGTAGCTCGCGATGCCGAGTTGCCCCGCGGGCATCCGCTTCAGTGCATAGGCCCACGTCGTGAACGCGAGCGCCGTCGGCACGATGCCGAGGTAGACCGTGCCCCACCACGCCGACGGCGGAGCGACAGCGAGCTGCTCGATGAGGGCCGGGGCGAACGGTAGGCACACGACGAGCCCGATCGCGCAGCCGAGGAACGTCGCCTGGATCGCCGGGATGCGCCGCACGACGGGCTTCTGCGTGAGCACGCCGATGGCGTAGGTGACGGCGGCGACGAGCGCGAGCACCGCCCCGAGCAGGTCGAAGGGATGGGCCGCGCCCGACGCGAGCAGCGTGCCGACGCCGATGAGCACGACGCCCGCGAACGCGACCGCGGCACCGATCGCGAGCCACTTCGGCACGCCCTCGCCGAGGAAGACCCCCGCGCCGAGCGCGATGAGGATCGGACCGATTCCCACGATCATCGCGGCGGTGCCGGCATCCAGGGTCTGCTCGGCGGTGTTGAGCGCGACGTTGTACGCGCCGAACCAGGCGACGCCGTAGACGGCGAGCTGCACCCACTCGCGCCGCGTCGGCCAGACCCAGCGGCGGGCCGCGAGCACGAGGATGCCGAGCGCCACCACACCGACGACGAGACGCCCCAGCGCGAGCGGCCCGCCGTCGAGGAACGGGCCGACACCGCGGATCACGACGAAGGCGCTCGCCCAGGCGAGGAACGTGAAGACGACGGCGCCGAGCAGCAGCCAGCGCGAAGGGGTCACGCGCTCACGCTACGGACCACGACCGACGTGCGACAGCGGAAACCGGACGTCGCGCTACGCGAAGCTGCCGTTCAGGAGATGCTGTCCCGCCACGCGAGCAGTTCGCGCACGGCATCCATCCCCTGGCCGGCGTTGATCGCGATCTCGAAGAGGGTGACGTCGAGTTCGCGGTACTGGTCGAGGGCTGCGCGGTCGAGCGAGCCGAACCCGCGCACGGTGGTGCCGGTCGAGAGCTCGATCTCCGAGATGTCGCGGCCGACCTCCTCGCACCAGTGCCGCAGCACCGAGAGCTTGCGGATGAGGGTGTCGGGGTCGGAGAAGCTGTGCCAGATGTCGGCGTGCTGGGCGACGATCTTGAGCGTCTTCTGCTCGCCGCCGCCCCCGATGAGGATGGGGATGTGCCGTGTCGGCGCCGGGTTGAGCTGCTCCCAGCGCGCGCGGATGCGCGGCAGGTCGACGGCGAGGGCGTCGAGTCGCGAGCCCGCGGTGCCGAACTCGTAGCCGTATTCGGTGAAGTCGCGCTCGAACCATCCCGACCCGGTGCCGAAGATGAACCGGCCGTCAGAGATGTGGTCCAAGGTGCGGGCCATGTCGGCCTGCAGGTCGGGGTTGCGGTACGCGTTGCAGTTCACGAGCGGGCCGAACTCGACGCGGGAGGTCTGCTCCGCGATCGCGCCGAGCATCGTGTACGCCTCGAAGTGCAGGCCGTCGGGGTCGCCCGTGAGGGGGAAGAAGTGGTCCCAGTTGAAGATGATGTCGACGCCGAGGTCTTCGAGCTCGCGCACGGTGTCGCGGATGAGCGAGTACGGCGCGTGCTGGTTGGAGACCTGCACCCCGATGCGCACCGGCCGGGTCATCGGCCCAGCATCTTCTGCAGGGCCTCGAGTTCCTCCGGTGTCGGCGCGGACTTGCCGTTCTTGCCCAGCCCGAACGCTCCCCCGCCGGCGGACGTCGGAGCGATGCCGCCCGACGCGCGGGCCGCGTCCTCGGCGGCGCGCTTCGCGGGGTTACCGCTGCGCGAGCCCTTCTTCGCCTGCGGCTTCTTCTTGCCGCCCCCGTACGACCCACCCGGGATCGGGCCCATGCCCGGCATCTGCGGCATGCCGCCCTTGGCGACGGTCTTCATCATCTTCGCGGCCTGCTCGAACCGCATGACGAGCTGGTTGACGTCGGTGACGGTCGATCCCGACCCCTTCGCGATGCGCAGGCGGCGCGAGCCGTTGAGCAGTTTCGGCGTCGTGCGCTCGGCCTTCGTCATCGACTGGATGATCGCCTCGGTGCGCACGAGTTCGCGCTCGTCGAAGTTGTCGAGGGCCTCGCGCATCCCGCGGGCCCCCGGCAGCATCCCGAGCATGCCCTTGATCGAGCCCATGTTGCGCAGCTGCTGCATCTGCTTGAGGAAGTCGTCGAGGGTGAAGCTGTCGGTCGCGAACTTCTCGGCGACGCGGGCTGCCTCCTCCTCGTCGAACGCGCCCTGCGCCTGCTCGATGAGGGTGAGGATGTCGCCGAGGTCGAGGATGCGCGACGCCATGCGGTCGGGGTGGAAGGGCTCGAAATCATCCAACCCCTCGCCCGTGGAGGCGAACATGATGGGGCGCCCGGTGATGGAGGCCACCGAGAGCGCCGCACCACCGCGGGCGTCACCGTCGAGCTTCGAGAGCACGACGCCGGTGAAGTCGACGCCCTCCTGGAACGCGCGGGCGGTCGTGACGGCGTCCTGGCCGATCATCGCGTCGATGACGAACAGCACCTCGTCGGGGTCGACGGCCTTGCGGATGTCGGACGCCTGCTTCATGAGCTCGGCGTCGATGCCGAGGCGGCCGGCGGTGTCGACGATGACGGTGTCGTACTGCTTGCGCTCCGCCTCCTTGACGCCGTCCTTCGCCACGCGCACGGGGTCGCCCACGCCGTTGCCGGGCTCGGGCGCGAACACGGGCACACCGGCCTGCTCGCCGACGACCTGCAGCTGCGTGACCGCGTTCGGACGCTGAAGGTCGCTCGCGACGAGGAGGGGCGTGTGGCCTTCCTTCTTGAGGTGCTTCGCGAGCTTGCCGGCGAGGGTCGTCTTACCGGCACCCTGAAGACCCGCGAGCATGATGACCGTCGGCGGCTTCTTCGCGAACTCGAGGCGCCTCTGCTGCCCGCCGAGGATGCCGATCAGCTCCTCGTTGACGATCTGCACGACCTGCTGCGCCGGGTTGAGCGCCCTGTTGACCTCGTCGGAGAGGGCGCGTTCGCGCACCGTGCCGGTGAATTCCTTGACGACCTCGAGGGCGACGTCGGCGTCGAGGAGCGCGCGGCGGATCTCGCGCACCGTACCGTCGACGTCCGCGGGCGTGAGCTTGCCCTTGGTGCGGAGGTTCTTGAAGGTCGCGGTGAGGCGATCGGAGAGCGTGGAGAAGGCGGCCATGTCGGAGACAGTTTAGGCGGCGAGCCGCACCACGGCCCGGATCGGGGTTCGACAGAGTGGGCACATGGCTGAGAAGTCCTCGACGAAGACCCTGTTCCCGCACCCCTACCGGAGCCTGCTGTTCGTGCTCGCGATCGGCGGGGCCGTCGCCGCGATCGCCCTCGCGTCGAGCACGGGCCTCGTGCGCGACGACCCGGCTGCGATCGCGTCGATGTGGGTCTGGGCCGGCCACGCCGTCACACTCGCGATCGTCGCGGCGATCGGCGAGCTCGTGCTCGCGGGCGTGCTCTGGCGCGAAGCGGGTGCGGGCGAGCCGCCGACCGAGGGCTGACCCCGACGCGTGGCGTCAGCGGCCGGAGGCGACCGCGACGACGTTGATGACGAAGACGACGAGCCCGATGCCGGCGATGATGAACGACCAGAACCGCATCGGGATGAAGAACAGGCTCGACCCGGGCTTCACGACGATCGGCTGACCCGACTGGCCGTCGACGGCGGGTACGACCTCGTGGGTCTGCACGCGGCCGTCGGGGTGCGTGTAGGGCTGCGCAAGAGGCCGCGTCACGGTGAGCGCTCGCGGCTTGTCGAGGTGCTTGTCGACGACGTGGAGGTTGAAGAAGTACAGGCCGACGGCGGCGAGCATGAGGCCGATGCCGACGAAGACGCCGTTGATCGATCCGGCGGGTCGCACGAGTCCGGTGAGGTTGGCGAGGAGGAAGCCGAGGCCCACGCCGACACCGACGAAGAGGAAAGCGAGGATGCCCCACCGGGTCCAGATGATCATTCCTCGACGTTACCCCTCCCCCGGCGCACTTCCCGTTTTCAGGACGACGTGGGGATGAAGTGGCAGACGTAGGGTCGGACGCCCCACCAGAGGACACCCGCCACAGAAAGTCCTGAAAACGGGAAGTGCCCCGGGCCAGGATGTCCTCATGGCCCTCGTCGAACGTCTGCTCGGGTTGCGGCCCGCCGCTCCGTCGGCGGACCGCCTGCGCGCGCGGGTCGACGGGCGGCTCATCGTCGTGACGGGAGCCTCCCGCGGCGTCGGCGCCGAGACCGCCGCACGCCTCGCCCTCGCGGGAGCGCGGGTCGTGCTGCTCGCCCGGGATGCCGACTCACTGGAGACCGTCGCGCGCGGCATCCGGCGTCGGGGTGGCTCCGCCGAGGTGCTCGCCGTCGACCTCGGCGACGTGACCGCCGCCGCCCGTGCCGGCGACGACATCCTCACGCTCCACGGGGCGCCCGCGATCGTCGTCTCGAACGCCGGGATGTCGCTGCGGCGCACCCTCCTCGCCTCGCGCGACCGCCCGCAGGATCTCGAGCGCACCCTCGCCGTCAACTACTCCGGACCGGTCGCCCTGCTGGGTCGGCTCGTGCCGGCGATGGTGGAGGCCGGAGAGGGACACCTCATCTCGGTCGCGTCGACGAGCGTCGACGTGCCCGCGCCCGGCTGGTCGCTGTACGGCGCCTCCAAGTCGGCGATGGATGCCTGGCTGCGGGCCGTGGCCCTCGAGCTCGCGCCGTCCGGGGTCGCCGTGACGAGCATCCGCCTGCCCCTCGTGCGCACCGCGATGAGCGCGCCGACCGCCGCGTACGCGCGCGTCCCCGCCATGCGCACCGTCGACGCCGCGAAATACATCGCCCGCGCGATCGTCGACCGTCCCCTCGTGCAGTCGCCGTGGTGGTCGCGGTTCGCCGGCATCCTGCTCGCCGCCCACCCCCGCGCGCTCGACCCCGCGCTGCGCGGCTGGGACCGGATGATCGACTCCGGCTCGCGATGACACTGCGCGCGCGGCCCGGTGCCGGAGTCGTCGCCCTCGCCGGGCTGCTCGCGCGGTCAGGTGCGCTACGGCACCCGATGCTCGCGCGGGAGGCGGCTCGGGACGGGCTGCCCGGGGTGATCCGACTCGCGGCGGCTCGGCATCCCCGTCGCGTGGCGCTGCTGCGGGATGCCGACACGATCGCCGCGGGCGACCTCGGTGCCGAGATGGAGGCCCGCGCGACGGAGCTGCCCTCGAACGGACGCGTCGGCGTGCGCAGCGACGGCGGGATCGGGTTCGTCGTCACGCTCGCCGCCGCACTCTCCGCGGGACTCGACGCCGTGCCGCTCGGCCCGCGGATGTCGGCGGCGGATGTCGCGGGGCTCGGGTTGGACGGCATCCTGGAGCCCTTGCGTGCGCGCGAGTTGCAGATTGCGCCCGGAGGACGGGGCAATGTGCAACTAACCCGACAAAACCCCGGGCGACTCCTGCTGCTCACCACCGGGACGACCGGCACTCCCGTCGCGACGACGCGCGGGCGACTCGGGATGCGGGCGCTCGCGCAGCTCGCCGACGTCGAGCGTCGCACCGCGCTGCCGACGGGCGGGCCGCTGCTGCTGCTCGCGCCACCCGACCACGGGCACGGGCTCACCGCGCTCATCGGCGCGCTGCTGCGCGGCATCCCCGTCATGCTGGGCTCCGGCCTCACCCCCGACGCACAGGCCGAGCTCGTCACCCGGCACGACCCGACGTCGGTGAGCGGCGTTCCCGCCCAGCTCGGCCGGCTGCTCGACGTCGGCGGCCTCGGCGGAGCCCGCGTCGTCGTGACCGGGTCGTCGCCGCTCGCCGCCGACCTGCGCACGCGACTCGAAGCCTCGGGTGCCACGGTGCGTGACGGGTTCGGATCAACCGCCACCGGCACCGTTGCGATCGACGGCAGGCCGCTCGCCGGCGTGCGGCTGCGCGTCACCACCTCGGGCGAGCTCGAGGTGCGCTCCCCCCTCGGCGGGCGGCGGTGGATCGCGACGGGCGACCGGGTCGTGGTGCGCGGCGGTCGCGTCCACCCCGCCGGGCGCACGGGACCGCTCGTCGACTCCGGCGGGGAACTCGTCGACCCCGCGCGGCTGCGCGCGCTGCTCGCGGCACACCCCGCAGTGCGGGCCGCCGTCGTCGACGTCGTGCCCGACGACCTGCTCGGCGTCGTGCTGCACGCCCGAGTCGATGCCGATCCCGCGCTCGACGCCGAGCTGCATGCGACGATCGCAGCCCGGCTGAGCCGCGCCGAGCATCCCCGACGGCTCGAGTTCGGACCCGTAATCTAGGGCCTATGGCGCTCCTCGTCCCGTTCGACGGACACACCCCGCACATCGACGACGACGCGTGGGTCGCCCCCAACGCGACCCTCGTCGGCAAAGTGCGCGTCGCACCCGACGCCAACGTCTGGTTCGGCGCCGTGCTGCGCGGCGACATCGACGAGATCGTG
Organism: Pseudolysinimonas sp.; assembly: GCF_057350545.1. NCBI lineage: Bacteria > Bacillati > Actinomycetota > Actinomycetes > Micrococcales > Microbacteriaceae > Pseudolysinimonas > Pseudolysinimonas sp. The sequence goes on from NZ_JBMRCP010000067.1 coordinate 29,399, forward strand.
CTCGGCGCCCGCAGCAACCTCCAGGACAACGCCGTCATCCACACCGAGGCCGGCAACCCGACGATCATCGGCGAAGACGTGAGCATCGGCCACGGGGCGATCGTGCACGGCTGCGTCGTCGAGGACGGCTGCCTCATCGGCATGAACGCGACGGTGCTCAACGGCGCCGTCATCGGCGCGAACACCCTCGTCGCCGCCGGGGCCCTCGTGCTCGAAGGCACGATCGTGCCGCCGCGGTCGCTCGTCGCCGGCGTGCCCGCGAAGGTGCGGCGAGAACTCAGCGACGACGAGGTCGCGGGGCTGCTCGGCAACTCGGCGCGTTACGTGCCGCGCGCGAAGCTCTACAAGGCGGCGGAGGTCGCCGAGGGCTGACGCCGCGGCCGCCCGGCGCGCAACACGAGCAGCGCCACGGAGAACGTCGCGACGGGTCCGCCGACGAGTCCCGCGACGAGCACGGCCAACGTGGGCGCGAGGAACACCGCCACCGCACCCCCCACGAGGAAGAGCAGCGCCGGGAACACCTTCGCCGGGTAGCCCCGCAGCACGAACCATCCGGCCGTGACGAGAAGTTCCGACGCGAGCCCGACCGTCGACGCCGCCATCCGCCAGTCGAGAACGGGTTCGGCGACGAACACCGTGACGACCCAGAGCGCGATCCCGGCGACGAACAGCAGCACGCCGGGCAGCACCCGGGCGGAGTGGAACGACCCGACGATCCAGCAGACGACGAGGCCGATCGTGCCGAAGAGCGCCAGCGTCACGGCAACGGCGCTCGACGACGTCGTGAGAGCGAACTCCGAACTCACGGGCGGCAGTCCCACGATCGCGACGGACGACAGGGTGAGGGATGCCGCCGCAGCGACATCGAGCAGGCTCGGCGCGCGTGTGGAGGCGGCGCTCATGTCGCGCTCGCGGCGATCCGGATCACGACGATCGCCACCGCCGGGGCGAGTGCGACGACGAAGGCGAGCCCGGCGATCCCGCGGGCGAGGCCGCGGACGAGGCAGACGATCGAGATCACGAGCCCGGCGAGCACCAGCAGGCCGCCGACGAGGAAGACGACGATGTACGGCGTGGAATTCCCGTTACTCGCGTCGAGCCCCGCCGAGATGCCCGCGGGGAAGCTCCACGCCATCGCCGCAGCCCCCACGACTGCGAGCACGAGGGCGATCGTCGCGGGCACGCGGGTGGGACTCACGTAGACATCGCTGTCGCTCATGGCCACACCCTAGGGGGTGGCCACGAGCAGTCCTAGGGGGTGGGCTCGCTCGGCGGCGGCTCGGTGGGTTCCGTCGACGGCGCCGGCGGCGGGGGTGGAGGTGGTGGTGGCGGCGGGGGTGGCGGAGGCGGAGGCGAGGGTGTCACCGGCGGGAAGCAGTGCTTGACCGTGATGATCGCGACCTGACCCGGGTACTCGGTGCCGGTCGCGCTGTCGATGAACGTGTCGGCGTTCACGAGCACGACGACCGCGGATCCCGCGGGCCCGTTGTAGTTCACGGCCGCCGGGATGCGGCGGATGAGCGCGGCGCCGAGCGACTCCGACGGCGGGATATCCCACGGGAGGATCGAGCCGCCGGGACCCCAGACGCACTCGCCGTTGGGCCACGGGCTGTCGGTGTAGGTCGGCAGGTTCCGCGCCGAACGGTAGGCCGAGATGGTCGCGTAGACGGAGGCCTGGGTCTCCGGCACGCGTGGTGTGAAAACCAACCCGGGCAAGATTTCGATCGCGCCCCCCGTGCCCGTACCCGTGCCGCCGTCGGCGGCCTGCGGGGGCTCCGGCTCCCCGGATGCCGACGCGACGCCCGCGGCGACGCCCGCCTCACCTCCCGCGACGACCACCTCGAGCGGGACGTCGGGGACCGGCCCCGCGGAGTCGAGCGCTTCCTCCAACTCGGGTGTCGGTGCCGCGGCGAGCGCGACGCCGACGAGGATCACGAGCGCCGCGACCGACGCGGCGACTCGCACGAGGATGCCTCGGATCGACATCCGGCCTCCCTGAAGACCGCCGACCCCAGTGGCCGGAATGGCTCACTGTAGCAGCGCGATGCGCCCCGTCAGGAGGGGTTCACCCCACGAGCTGCTGCGCGAAGACGTGCGGCGTGAAGCCCGTGAGATCGCCGATCCCCTCGCCCTGACCCACGAGCTTGATCGGGATGCCGGTCTTCTCCTGCACGGCGAGCACGAAACCGCCCTTCGCCGAGCCGTCGAGCTTCGTGAGCACGAGCCCCGTCACCCCGGCGTGCTCGATGAACGCCTGCGCTTGCGCGAGCCCGTTCTGTCCCGTCGTCGCGTCGAGCACGAGCAGCACCTCGGCGATCGGCTCGAGCTTCTCGACCACACGCTTCACCTTGCCGAGCTCATCCATGAGGCCCGACTTGGTCTGCAGACGGCCTGCGGTGTCGATGAGCACGATCTCGATGCCCTCGCGCTGTGCCCGCTCCACCGTCTGGAAGGCGACGGATGCCGGATCCTGCCCCTGCTGTTGCGGGCGCACGATCTGCGCTCCCCCGCGCTCGGCCCAGGTCGCGAGCTGCTCGACCGCCGCGGCGCGGAAGGTGTCGGCGGCCCCGACGACGACCGTGCGGCCGTAATTGGTGAGGAACTTCGCGAATTTGCCGATCGTCGTCGTCTTGCCGACGCCGTTCACCCCGACGACGAGCACGACCGCGGGGCGGTTGCTCAGCGTGAGCGTCGAGTCGAGCCGGGAGAGGCGCTCCTCGATCGTCTCGCGCAGCATCCGCTGGAGGTCGGCCGGATCGGTCGTGCGGAAACGGGCGACCTTGCCGCGCAACTCGTCGACGATCGCGTCGGTCAGATCCGGTCCGAAATCGGCCGAGATGAGAGCATCCTCGAGGTCGCTCCAGGTCTCGTCGTCGATCGTCGCGCGGGAGAACATCCCCTTGAGGGCCGAGCCGAGTGACCACGTCGCCATGCCACCATGGTCGCATGATCGTCGCCTTCATCCGCCACGGGCAGACCGACTGGAACCGCGACGGTCTCCTCCAGGGCTCGAGCGACATCCCGCTCAACGACACCGGCCGGGAACAGGCGCGCGACGCGCTCATGACCCTGCGCTCGCGACCCTGGGATGCCGTCGTGAGTTCGCCGCTGAGCCGAGCGCGCGAGACGGCGACGATCATCGCCGACGGCCTCGGCATCCCGCTCGGGGCGGCGTATCCGGGGCTCGTCGAGCGCGACTACGGGTCGCTCGAGGGGACGTCGTCGGCCGACGCGATCTCGCAGTGGCCCGACCGCGACTACCCCGGCGCCGAGACGCTCGACGCCGTCGCGACCCGAGGTGCCGCGGCGCTCTCGGAGATCGCGGCCGACTTTCCCGACGGCTCGGTGCTCGTGGTCTGCCACGGCACGATCATCCGCTACACCCTTGCCCGCCTCGCCGGGCGGCCCGTGCCCGGGATCGACAACGGGTCGGTGTCGATGGTGCGCGCCGCGGGTGCCGCCTGGGAGGTCGCGACGGTCAACGGCATCCCGCTGGAGGAGATCCCCGAGGAGCACGCCGCCGCGCAACCCTCGCGGGAGGGTGAGGACCGGTCGCACGCGGGCTGATGTCGCCTCAGTTGCAGAATGTCGCCGGAGGACGGAGCAATGTGCAACTAAGTCGACAGAACTACCCCTTCACCGCACCGCCGAGGCCTGCCGACCGCAGGAACACCCGCTGGAACACCAGGAACAGTGCGATCGGGATGGTGGTGGCGATCGCGAGGGCTGCGAGCAGCACGTCGATCTCGACGAACGATTGGATGGCGGGCAGCCTGACTCCGAGGGACTGCAGATCGGGGTCGGTGAGGATGAGCGACGGCCACAGGTAGTCCTTGAGGCTCGCGATGAGGGCGAACACCGACACGACGCCGAGGATCGGTCGCGACATCGGCAGCACGATCCACCAGAACACGCGGAACGCCCCCGCCCCGTCGACCCGCGCGGCCTCGAAGATCTCGCGCGGCAGGTTGTCGAAGAATCGCGTCACGAGCACGATGCTGAACGCGTTGGCCGTCGCGGGCAGCCAGACGCCCCAATAGTTGTTGAGCAGCGAGATGCCGATGACGGGTCGCACGACCGAGAGGTAGAGCGGCACGAGCAGCACGACCGACGGGATGAACAGGGTCGCGAGCACCGCGCCGTTCAGCACGCGGGCGTACCTCGGCCGCAGCACCGAGAGACCGTAGCCCGCCGTCGTCGCGACGAACAGCTGCGTGATCAACGCGCCGAACGCGAGGATGAGCGTGTTGCCGAAGTACTGCCCCACCTCGACGTCGAGCCACGCCTGCGACAGATTCGCCCAGTCGACGCCGCTCGGCCAGAGTGCGAGCGGCTGCTGGATGCTGTCCTGCGTCGTCGTGATGGCGGCTTTCGCGAGCCAGAGGATCGGCCCGAGGCCCGCGACCACGAGGCCGACGAGCAGCACGACGTGCACGCCCGCCATCGCGACGCGCACGCCCGGTCGGCGGCGGTCGAAGACGGAGAGGATGCCGCGGTCGGGCTGGTCGGGCTCGCGCACGGCATCCTCGGCGGGCTCGAGAGCCGGCGGTTCGGTCGTGACGGCTCCCGAGGCCGAGGCGGTCGTCGTCGTCATGAGCTGCTCCAACGCTTGGTGGCCTGGAAGTACGCGAACGACAACAGGCCGAGCACGACCGCGAGCATGAGACTGAGCGCCGTCGCCTCGCCGTAGTTGCCGCCGAGGCTGTTCTGGAACGCGTAGCGGTAGATGAGCAGCAGCACCGTGACGGTCGAGTTGTTCGGTCCGCCGCTCGTGAACAGGAAGGGCTCGAGGAAGACCTGGGCGGTCGCGAGCACCTGGAGGATGAGCATGACGAAGATCACGCCGCGCAGCTGCGGCAAGGTGACGTGCCAGATCTTGCGCCAGATGCCCGCGCCGTCGACCTCGGCGGCGTCGTAGAGCTCGGGCGGAACCGAGAGCAGCGCCGCGAGGTAGATGATGACGCTGCCGCCGGCCGCCGCCCAGGTCGCCTCGAGCACGAGTGACGGCATCGCCGACGCCGAGCTCTGCAGCCAGGGCAGGGGGCCGAGTCCGACCCAGCCGAGGATCGTGTTGAAGACGCCGTTCGGGCTCGCGTCGAAGAAGAACTTCCAGAGCAGCACCGCGACGACGGGCGGCACGACCACGGGAAGGTAGGCGAGCACGCTGTAGAGCCCCTTCGCCCGTCGCACCTCGCTCATGAGCACGGCGAGCAGGATCGGCACGGGGAAGCCGAGGATGAGCGCGAGAAGCGCGAAGTAGAGGGTGTTGAGCACCGCCGTCGGCAGCACGGGGTCGTTCAGCACGTTGACGAAGTTCTGGATGCCGACGAACTGCGAGGTGATGAGGTTCGTCTTCTGGAACGCCATCGCGACCGTCTGGAGGATCGGCCCCCAGGAGTAGAGCGCGAAGACGATGATCATCGGCGCGAGGAACAGCAGGTTCGACAGACCGCCCCCGCGCAGCCAGGTGGCTGGGGTCCGGCGCCGGAGGCGTCGAGGCTGCGCGGGAGCGGTCATGTCGCGTGATTCCTTCAGTGATCTGTGGCCGAGTAGCGCCCGGAGGGCGCGTGTCGAGACCTAGTTGCCGTCGAGGATCGCCTGGGCGTCGACGTCGGCCTGGGTGAGCAGCGCCTCGATGTCGGCGTTCGGATCGGTGAGCACCGCCTGGACGACCGGGTCGAGCAGCGCATAGATCGCCTGCGTGCTGCCCTTCGGCTCACCGACCGGGGTCTGCGCGAAGATGCCGTCGAAGAACCCGGACATCTGGTCGAGGGGCACGTTGACGTACTCCGCGATCCACTCGCGACCCTGCTCGTAGGTCTCCTGGTCGAGCACCGGGAGCACGGGCGTGCCGACCGCCTGGCCGCTCGCGACGAGGGTCTCGGCATCCTGCTTCGCCGCGTCCTCGTTCAGGAGCTTCTGCATGTAGTACCAGTCGATCCACTCGACGGCCGCAGCCTTCGTCGCGGCGTCGATCGAGGGGCTGACCACGGCGATGTCGCCGCCGCCGAGCACGCCGCCGTCACCGTCGACCGGCATGACCGTGAGGCCGTACGAGTCGGGGTTCAGGCCGAAGTCACGCACGAGCGCCGTGTAGACGTCGGAGCCCGACGTGTACATGCCGATGTTGCCGGCGGCGAACTCCTGGTTGATCGAGCCCCAGTCGAGCAGGAAGTTGCTGCCGAGCGAGTCGTCCTCGAAGCGGAGGTCGTGGAGGAACTCGAGCGCCGCGACGGTGCCCGGGTTGTTGATCGTCGACGTGTAGGTGCCGTCGGCGTTCGCCTCCTGGATGCTGCCGCCGCGGGCGACCGTCGCCGCGACGAGCTGCCAACCGCCCGTGTTGTTCATGGTCATCTCCATGAAGCCGGCCTTGCCGGTCGCCTCGGAGATCGCAGCCGCGGCTTCGCGCACCTCGTCCCACGTGGTCGGCGGCGCGTCGGGGTCGAGCCCCGCCGCCACGAACAGGTCGCGGTTGTAGTGCAGACCCATCGCGTACGCCTGGCGCGGAAAGCCGTAGAGCTTCCCGTCGGCGCCCGTGACGGCGTCGAGGATGATCGGGTTGAACTTGTCGGTGTAGCCGAGCGCGTCGATCTCGGCCGTGACGTCCATGAGCTGCCCGTTCTCGAGCAGCGTCTTCGCGTCGGTGAACGGCACCGTGAAGACGTCGGGGAGCGATCCGGCGGCGAGCTGCACCGCGAAGGTCGGTCCCTTCCACTCGTACTCGACGCCGACGACGTCGATGTTCGGGTGCTCCTCTTCGAACTGCGCCTCCTGCTCGGCGAACGCCTCGTAGGCGGCCGCGTCGGCGCCGGGCGGGAACGTCGCGACGCGGAGTTCGGTCTTACCCGATCCGCCGCCGCTCGTGCACGCAGCGAGGGCCGCGAGGGTGACGATCGCGGTTCCGACCGCGATGACCTTCCGTGACTTCATCGTCATGCCTTTCTTTCTACTGGTTCAGGGTTTCTGGGGTGATGCAGGGTGGTGTTTCTCAGTGGTCTCCGGCGGCGGGGATGCGCAGCCACGCCGTGGAGTCGGGGGGAAGCACGCCGTCGGCGCACTCCTCGCTGGCCAGGACGAGCTCTCCCGCGGGGAGCGCGACGCCGGTGCCGGCGAAGTTGGTGATCGACACGAGGTCGGTGGCGGTCCCGTCGCCGCGACGGAAGGCGAGGACATCCGTCCCGAGGTCGAGGAAGGCGAGCGGCCCGTCTCCGAGCGCCGGCTCGCTCTTCCGGAAACGTAGGGCGGCGCGGTAGAGCGCCAGCATGCTGCGCGGGTCGTCCTGTTCGGCCTCGACCGAGTACCGTCCCCAGTCGCTCGGCTGCGGCAACCACGGCTCGCCGACGGAGCCGGCGGGGCTGAAGCCGAACGGCGCGCGGTCCCCCGACCACGGGAGGGGCACGCGGCAGCCGTCGCGGCCCGGGTCGACGCCGCCGGAGCGGAAGTGCATCGGGTCCTGCAGCACGTCGCGCGGCAGCTCGACCTCGGGCAGCCCGAGCTCGTCGCCCTGGTAGACGTAGAGGCTCCCGGGGAGGGCGGCCGTCAGAAGCGCGGCGGCGCGGGCTCGACGCGTGCCGAGCTCGAGGTCGCTGCGGGTGCCGAAGCGTTTGGTGAGGAACGCGAAGGACGAGTCGTCGCGGCCGTAGCGGGTGACCGGCCGCGTGACGTCGTGGTTGGAGAGCACCCAGGTGCTGGGCGCCTGCACCGGGGCGTGGGCCGCGAGGGTCTGCTCGATCGACGCGCGCAGCTCGGCGGCATCCCACGGCCGCGACAGGAAGTCGAAGTTGAACGCCGTGTGCATCTCGTCGGGCGCCAGGTACTTCACGAAGCGCTCGACGTCGGGCAGCCAGATCTCGCCGACGAGCACGCGCGTGCCGGGGTAGGAGTCGGCGACGGCTCGCCAGCCGCGGTAGATGTCGTGCAGCTCGTCGCGGTCGGTGTGCGGGTGGTCGCCGGGTGCGTGGTCGTCGGTGACCTCACGCAGGTCGGGGTCTTTGACGAGCAGCGCCGCGGAGTCGATGCGCACGCCGCCGGCGCCGCGGTCGAACCAGAAGCGCAGGATGTCCTCGTGCTCGCGCCGCACGTCGGGGTGGTTCCAGTTGACGTCGGGCTGCTCGGGCGCGAAGAGGTGCAGGTACCACTGGCCCGGCGTGCCGTCGGGGTTCGTCGTGCGCGTCCAGGTCTCCCCCGCGAACGGCGACACCCAGTGGTTCGGGATGCCGTCGCCGTTCTCGCCCGTGCCGTCGCGGAACCAGAAGCGCTCCCGCTCGGGGCTGCCGGGGCCGGCGGCGAGCGCCGCCTGGAACCACTCGTGGCGGTCGGAGACGTGGTTGGGGACGATGTCGACGATCGTGCGGATGCCGAGCTCGAGAGCTTCGCGGATGAGCGCCTCGGCCTCCTCGAGGGTGCCGAAGTCGGGGTGGATGGCCCGGTAGTCGCTGACGTCGTAGCCGCCGTCGGCGAGCGGGCTCTCGTACCACGGGGTGAACCAGATCGCGTCGACGCCGAGGTCGCGCAGATAGCCGAGCCGGGAGCGCACGCCGGCGAGGTCGCCCGTGCCGTCGCCGTCGCCGTCGGCGAAGCTGCGCACGTAGATCTGGTAGATCACGGCGGAGCGCCACCAGTCGGTGTCGGTCTCGGGGGGTGCCGGCCAGACGGGGGCGGCGGTGGGGACAGGTGCGTCCACGCGGGCTTCCTTGCTCGTTCCTGCGACGCGGCGGTGCGTCGTGATTCGGAATGTAGCTATCCCGACAGAATGATGCAAGAACTAAACAGCCAGCGAAAATCTTGCGTGATCTTGCGTGCTCAGGCGCGCGGAACGGCCCGTCCGGTCGACCCGCGCACGACGAGTTCGGGCTCGAACAGATACTCCTCCGCCTCCACACGCTGACCCGCGAGCTGGGTCACGAGCATCTCGATGACCATGCGCCCCATCGGCTCGATCGGCTGCCGCACGGTCGTGAGCGGCGGATCGGTGCTGTTCATGAGCGCGGAGTCGTCGAACCCGACCACGGAGACGTCGCCCGGCACCGTGAGTCCCGCGCGACGCACGGCGCGCACCGCGCCGAGGGCAAGCGGATCCGACGCGCAGACGACCGCCGTGACCCCCGCGGCGAGCAGCCGCGCCGTCGCCGCCTGACCGGCCTCGAGGTTGTAGTGCGAGTGGGCGATCCGCGACTCCGGCAGCTCGACCCCCGTCGCCGCCGCCATCCGCCGCGCCGACTCGAGCTTGCGCCGCGACGGCAGATGGTCGAGGGGCCCCAGCACGAGCCCGATGTCGCGGTGGCCCAGCTGCACGAGGTGATTCCAGGCGAGTTCGATCGCGACCGCGTCGTCGGTCGACACCGTCGGGAAGCGGATGCCCTCCACCGGGGCGTTCACGAGCACGGTCGGGAGCCGCACCTCGGCGAGACGCCGGTAGTGGTCGTGGGGCGCGTCTTCTTGCGTGTACTGCCCGCCGACGAAGACCATGCCCGAGACCTGCTGCTGCAGGAGGAGATCGACGTAGTCGGCTTCCGAGATGCCGCCGGCCGCTTGCGTGCACAGCACCGGGGTGTAGCCGTTCTGCGCGAGCCCGCCCCCGACGACCTCGCCGAACGCGGGGAAGATCGGGTTGTGCAACTCGGGCAGGAACAGCCCGACGAGACGGGCACGGTCGCCGCGCAGTTTGCTCGGACGCTCGTAGCCGAGCACGTCGAGGGCCGTGAGCACGGTTTGCCGGGTGGCTTCGCTCACCCCGGGCTTGCCGTTGAGCACGCGGCTCACGGTCGCCTCGCTCACACCGACCTGCTTGGCCACTTCCGCCAGACGCCTCGACATGCGCCGAATCTACGCAAGAGAACGCAAGAAGTCGACAGAGCGATTCGATCGTCGACGCGCGAGCCCCGGCCGCGCGGGCTCGTTGCTCCGCGCGGCCGGGTCTCAGCCGATCATGCGCAGTGCGGGTTGGCGTTGTACGGAGCTCCGATGATGTTGCCGCTCACGTCGCGCGGCGCGTAGGTATACAGGTCGTTCGTCTGGTACGCGATCGAGTCTCCGGTGACGAAGCTGTCATCGAAGATCGCCCGCGCAGCCACGTAGTCCGCGTCACTGCAGGCGATCGCAGGCGACGTGTTGAAGGCCTGGGTGGCCAGCGCGGCGATCCGCGGCCGCTCGCCGTGCTCCAGCGCCAGAGCGTCCCGCACGTCCGCGAGATCCTCGGTCTGCGTCACGAGGTTGCCGGCCCCGGGGAACCCGGTGTAGTAGCCCTCGACCATGATGTAGTCGTCGTCGTCCAGGTAGGCCGAGTCGGCGGCGAACTCGTAGTTCGGAACGTAACCGATCGACGGGCTGCCGGGAACGAGGGAGTTCATCATCACGCGGAGCCCGAGACCCTTCACGTACGAGTACAGATTGTCCCGGATCGTGGCGTTCATGTGCTGCTCGCTCACGTAGTCGATGAAGATCCCGTCGATGTACGTGTGGAGGTCGTCCGACGTCGTGATCCACTCCTGCACCCAGCGCACGAAGTTCAGGCACATCCCCTGCGGGCACGCGGTGAACTCCGTCGTCGTCGACGACGGGATGATGTTGTTGACCGAGTTGCCGCAATCCGCCGTGACCGTTCCCGAACCCGTGGTCTCGTCGGGGGCATCCGCGGTGCCCGCGACGTAGCCGAACACGAGCACGTCGGGATTCACGCTCTCGACTCCGTCCAGCACGTCGATGAGCGAGTCGCGGTTGTCGAAGTCGCCGCAGCCTCGCGCGCCGTAGGCGAGATTCGGCCACTCGCTTCCGCCGACGCTGAGGTCGGCCGGGTGCGACAGCACCAGGATGTCCGCTTCCGCGAACTCGTCGACGACCGTCGTGAGTCCGTCGTCGGCGATCCAGGCGTCGAGGTCGCCCTGGAATACCAGGATCTCGAGCGGTGTGGTGGTCGCGAGCGCGGCGGGTGCCGGGCTCACGAGACTCAGCGCGGCGATGACCGGCGCTGCGACCAGCGCCTTGGTGCGATTTCTCATAGCAGTCCCCAAACTAATTATGGAAATGAATTATGCGCGCATGATAATTGCGCGCACGGTGCCGAACCCGGCGGAATACATAGAGAATATCCTCGACTAATGCAACACTCAAGGAAAAGCATTTATGGAAATGCGTGCGTTATTTCCTCCCTCGGCGAGTGTCACCCGAGGACCTCGCCGATCCAGGCGAGGGACGCCGTCGGCATCATGCCGTAGTGGTAGAACGCCACACGCTCGGCACCTGCGGCGCGCACGCGAGCGAGCTTGCCGGCGAGTGCCGATGGCCCGTCCACATCGGGCGACATCGGGCGCAGCAGTGCGTCGACCTCTCCACGGAAGCGATCCCGATAGGCGAGCACCTCACGCTCGGCGCGCTCGAGGTCGGACGTGTAGGGCACGGCGAGCAGCCGCATCCCGGGGTCGAGCCTCGAGACGTCGACCCCGAACTCCCACCCGACGTCCACTCCGAGCGGCCCCGACGCGCGACCGTCGACCCAGCCCTCCACGCCCGCGGACACGTCGAGGAACACGAACTCCGCCCCCGCGTCGCGGGCGACCGCGGCGCACTCGGCCGCGAGGGATGACACGGCGCGCTCTCGGGTCTCGAGGTGCTCGGCGAGCCCGGCCAGCGAACTCGCGACCACGTCGCGCGTCCAGACGTCCGGTGCGACCGCGTCGCCGTCGACCGCGTCGCGGATCGAGGCGGCGAGCGCCGCCGAGTCGCCCGTCTGGCCGCAGGCTTCGCAGAAGCACAGCGACAGCAGGAGCTGCCGCCACCGGTCGAGCGGCGCGAACCGGCGCTCGTGGTGGTAACCGTGCTCGAAGCCGAGATAGTGCAACGCTTCGGCCGCGATCGACCGCACCCCCGTACCGGCGATGTCGGCGGTCAGAGCGGTGGCGTAGCCGCGCGACGCCGGATGCGCGGCGCACAGCGACCCGACGTGCTCGTCGCCGAAGGCGTTCACGACGGCCCCGGGCTGCCCGGCCGGTCCGTCGTTGTGCAGGAAGACCGCCCACGCGTCGACGGTCGACGCCCCCGACTCGGCGACGAGCTCGCGCAGCACGTCGCGGCCCTCGCAGGCGGGCAGGAGGGCCGCGGGCCCGAGACCCCGCGGGTAGCGCTCGCCGCGGGTGCGGAACGACGTCCCCGCTGGTGCGTAATGCACGCGCGAACGCGGATGGTGCGGCAGATAGTCGCGGGCCTCGTGATACGCGGCCGCGAGCGTCACCCCGTCCAGCCCGGCCGCGCGGGTGCGAGCGAGCAGTTCGCCCGCACCCGCGCCGACCACGTCGACCGCGAACGCGTAGATCGAGGTCGAATTCACGACGTGCGACCACCCGGGATCGCCAGTCCCGCCGCCCCCGGCGCCGAGCACGACGCGAGATCGATACCGTCACGCTCGAGCGCGTCGAGCGCGATCCGGGCGCGACGCACCCGCTCGATCCCGAGGGTGACGGCGACCTGCTCCCAGTGGCCGCCCGCCGGATAGATGAGCGCCGCATTGCGGAGTCCGAGCTTCACGTAGACCGGTGCGGTGCGCCGCACGAGCGCGGCCACCTCGTGGTACCTCACGAAGCCGCCCACGTCGTCAGGGGCTTCGATGTACATGTCGATCGGGACGTCGCCGATCTCGGCGCGGATCTCGGCGATCTGGTCGATCGTGAGATCGGGCGAGACGTTGACCGTGTCGGCTCCGAGATCGACGAGCACGCGCGCGGTACCCGGGTTCGAGACCGCCATCATCACCGACACCTTGGCCTGCATGTCCGGCGGCAGCACGCCGTCGGCTCGAGCCCTCCCGAACGCCGCCAGGACGCCGTAGTCGGCGATGAGCACGCTGCGCACCCCGAGGTCGGCGGCACGCGCGATCTGCCGAAGGGCGGCCTCCAGATGAGACGAACCTCGAGCGACGGAGGCGAAGGCGGCTCCCGCCGACGCCCGGCTCGAGGCCGAGACGTCCCATCCGGCCGACGGGCGGGCGAACAGGCACACCTCGACGCCCTGCTCACGACCGAGGTCGGCCATCGCCGTGATCTCGGCGTCGGTCATCAGCTCGATTCCGCTGCCCTGCGAGACGCGGGTGACCGGCACGTCGAGGAGTCGTGCCTCGTCGAGCACCGCTTCCATGCATCGCGGACCCTCCACGCTGGGGATCTCGATGCGGAAGGCGGCACCGTCGGGGAAACGTGCGGTCGACTCACCGGCGGAGGGGGCGGGCATCCCGCCCCACTCCGCCAGCTTCGACGAGCTGGTTGCCGCCACGCTCACCACCCCGCGCACTGCCCGGAGCGCGCGCCCCGGATGTCGTTGACCGAACCGCCGTCCACCGGGGCGGGCGAATTGCCGGTGCAGCTCAGCGCGCCCCTGATCTCGTTGCCGCCGATCGTCACGCCGGACGTCGAGCCGCTCACGCGCACCGGGCCCGAGATCACGTTGTCGGTGAGCACGACCGCGCCCATCGAGCCGGTGACCGTGACGGCTCCGCTCAGCCGGGAGTCGCGGACGACCACGCCGGTCGGCGACTGCGCCGATACGGCGCCGCGCAGGGTCGAGTCGTCGACCCGGAGCTCCGCGCCCGCCCGCACCGAGATACTGCCGGAGACCGTCGCACCGTCGAGGCAGGTGACGCCCGACGCGACGACGAGCGCACCGGGATGCGTCCCCGTGATCGTGCGGTCGCACGCGACCGGCGCCGGACCCTCGGCGTACAGGTACACCCGCCCGCTGGGGTAGGTGTTGCCGGTCGCCGGATAGGCCTCGGGCGTGATCTCGACGCCGCCGCTCGAGGTCAGCACGGCCTCGGCGCCGGTGTAGACGTCCCACAGCACGGCATCCTCGGGCGCCATCGCCGCGTCGGGCTGGACCGTGATCGCCTGCGCCTCACGCGACACGACGACGAAGCCGTTCTCGTAGTAGCGGACGACCTGGTCGTCGAGCTCCCGGTAGCTGGACTCGAGAGGCTCTCCGAGCTCGGTGAAGTAGATCTCGTCGCGCCCGCTCGCCGCCGCGTACCAGTCGCTCGCGAAGGGCGTCGTTCCGACGAGCGCCGAGAGCGCGTACCCGTAGAAGATCGCCGGACGGTCCGAAGCGGCGCGGTAGACCGGGACCTCGACCCCGTCGACGACCGCGACGTCGCCCGTCGGCAGGTAGCGCGCCTGCACGTAGTTGATCTCGAAGAACTGCACGGGCTGGCCCGCCGTGACGCTGCGGGGCCACTCGATGTACGCCTCGTAGCCCGCCTCGCCGTCCCACGGCCGGTAGAACGTCTCGAAGATGTGCGTCATCCCGGCGTTCTCGACGTAGATGTCGGTCTCGGCGCCCCAGATGAACGTCGTGCCGTACGACTCGGTCACGTCGTAGTCGAGCGGCCCGTAGTAGTCGTGGGCGTTCGACAGGCGGTAGGCCTGGTTGCCGAAGATTCGGCCGTCCTCGCCGAGTGCCGCACGCAGCTCCTCGACGAGCAGGAGGCCCGCCTCGTCGTAGGTCGTGCCGGGGTACTTCGCGTTCCAGAGGTCGACGATCTGCGGCGGTAGAGCCCAGCCGCCGATGTAGTCGAAGAACACGCCGTCGTAGCCGGTCTCCTCGAGCCGGTCGACGAGGGCGTCGACGTAGAACTCGCGCAGGTCCGCGTTCATCCAGTCGTAGAAGTAGGCCGGGTAGACCGCACCCGAGCCCGACTGCGGGTCGCCCGGGTTGAGCAGCCAGTCGTCGTGGGTGTTGATCTCCTGGAAGACCGCCTGCACCTCGGGGAACTGCCCGTAGTAGGCGTTCGCCGGATCGAGCTCGGTCTCGTAGTAGCCGTTGAACCAGCGGTAGACGAACAGCTCGCAGCCCGACCCCTGGATCGTCGCGAGATCGGAGCCCTCGAAGACGTTGTAACCGTTGGTCAGACAGACGTCGAACCGCTGAAGGTAGTCGAAGTAGTTCGCCTTCGCGGTCGCGTCGACGAACACCGTGCTCGGGAAGAAGATGAACTCGGCCCGTTCGTTCGGCGCCGGCGGCGTCACGGCGGGTGCGGCCGGGACCGCCACCGCGGCCGATCCCGCGCCGAGCGCGAGCGTCGCGGCGGCCGCGAGCGCCACGAGCGCGCGTCGCGCTCGCAGGGTGGGATGCGTCATGGATGTCTCCTCAGGATGAAGCCGGAACTGCGGACTGACGGTCGCGACGGGGGGTCACCCCTTCATGCCGCCGAAGGTGAGGCCCCGCGCGATGCGCTCTTGAGCGACCGCGAAGAGCACGAGCATCGGGATGGAGGTCAGGATGAGCCCGGCGAAGAGCTGCACCCAGTTCGCGCTGTACTCGGCCTGGATCGACAAGCCGAGCATCCCGACGGGGATCGTGTAGTTCTCCGCGCGCGGCAGCAGCACGAGCGCGAGGATGAACTCGTTCCAGATGTTGAGCGTGTTGAGCACGACGAGGCTCACGACCATCGGAGTCGTCTGGGGCACGACGATCGAGACGAACGCCCGGAACGGCGAGGCGCCGTCGACGTAGGCCGCCTCCTCGAGCTCGCGCGGCATCGAGGTCATGTAGCCGCGCAGCAAGAAGACGTTGAGCGGGATCTGCGTCGCCACGTAGACGAGCACGAGGCCGTTGAGGGTGCCGAGCAGACCGAGGTCGCGGAGCAGCACGTAGAGCGGGATGATCGCGCCGAATCCGGGGAGCATCATTCCCGCGATGAACACGGTCTGCACGACCTCGCTGCCGCGGAACGGGATCCGCGAGAGCGCATAGGCGGCCAGCAACGACACGATGATCGCGATCCCGACGCTCAGCACCGTCGTGTAGAGGCTGTTGAAGAGGAAGCCGCCGATGCCGGCCTTGTCCCACGCGTCGAGATAGTTCGAGAACTGCGGGACCTCGGGCAGCGACCACGGCGACCGCGAGAAGAACTCCGGGTTGGTCTTGAGCGACGTCGAGACGTACCAGGTGAAGGCGCCGACCGACCCGAGGCAGTAGGCCGCGAGTACGAGGTGGAGCACGAGGCGCGACGCGATCTTCGCGGGACTCTGGCGAGCGCGACCCCGCCTGCGAGGTGCGCCCGGGCGGACGGTGAGCGTCGTCATCAGTACTGCACTCCCTCGGACTTGCCGCCGAACCGTCGCGAGAGCACGGTGAGCGAGATCACGACGAGCGACAGCGACACCGCGACCGCCGCCGCGTAGCCGTAGTCGAAGTCGGTGAACGCCTGCTTGTAGAGGAAGGTGCCGATGACCTCGGTCGAGCCGAGCGGGCCGCCGTTGGTGATCGCGATGATGAACCCGAACGCCTGCGAGGCCTGGATGATCCACAGCACCACGAGCGTGCGGGTGACCTCCCAGATGAGCGGGAAGGTCACGTAGCGGAACACCTGGAAGGCGTTCGCCCCGTCGAGCGTCGCGGCCTCCCGCAGTTCCGGGGGCACGCGCTCGATCGCGGAGATGAAGAAGAGCATCCAGATGCCGACCCCGTGCCAGACGGTCGCGAGGATGACGATGAGCATCGCGGTGCTCGACTCGCCGAGCCACTCCCACGCCGCGAGCGACTCGAGCCCGACGCCGGCGAAGAGATCGGAGACGAAGCCGAAGTTGGGGTTGAAGGCGAACTTCCACAGCAAGGCGGCGGTCGTCACCGAGAGCGCGACCGGCGCGAGGATGAGGAAGCGATAGACCTTTCCGCGCTTGAGCGCGCGCGTCGCGAGGGCGAAGAAGATCGCGAGCGGGAAGAGGATGAGGCCGCCCACCACGACGAAGAAGAGGGTGTTCCCCGCGACCCGGTGCAACCGGGCATCGCCGACGAGCCGCACGAAGTTGTCGGCTCCGGCGAAGGCGGCGTCGCCGATGCCGCCCCATTCGGTGAAGGCGATGAACAGGGTCGAGATGCCGGGGTAGAGCGTGAACGCCCCATAGAGGATGACCGCGGGCAGCAGGAACGGGATGAGCAGGCGTCTCTTCTGCCGGTCGACGATGTTGTAGCGACTGCGGGTGCTCACGCGGGCTCCTGACGGGTGGTGCGGGCCGGGGCGTATCACGATCCCGGCCCGCACTGCGGGTTCTACTGGTTCGCCGCGTCGAGACGCTGCGAGATCAGATCGACCATCTGCTGGGCATCGATCTCACCGAAGAAGAGCTGCGTGAGCGGCTCCTGCACGGCGGTCTGGATGTCGGCGTTCTGTCCGAGCAGTCCGAAGTAGAGCGGCTGCAGGTCGCCGGCCGCGAGGATGTCGACGACGGCCTCGAAGCCCTCGGGGGCGGGAACGCCCTGATAGGCGGAAATCGCTCCGAAGTCGCGGGCGTAGTCCTCCTGCACCTCGCGCTGACCGAGGAACTTCAGCCAGGCCACCGCAGCCTCGGGATTCTGACCGTCGGCGGCGACGGAGAGCCCCTGCACGCCGCCGATCGACGACTCCTGATCGCCGCTCGCGCCGGGCGCGGTCGGGAAGGCGAAGGTGCCGACGTCGAACCCATCGGGGATCGCGTCGCCCATCTCGGAGACGAGCCACGAACCCATGAGGATCATCGCCGCGTCGCCCTGGAAGAACGAGAGCTGCGCTGCCGTGAAGTCGGTGCTGCGGAAGCCGTTGAGCAGATTCCCGTCCGACACGATCCGCTCGAGATCCTCCGCGGCATCCATCACGCCCGGGAGATCGGCGAACAGCGGGCGCTCGCCCTCGATCGGGTCACGCGTCGTCTGCGCTCCGCCGATCGCCTGCAGCACCGGCTCGGCTCCGACGTGCCGGATGAGCAGGTAGTCGAAGTAGAGCTGCATGTAGTACGCGAAGGTGCCCGTCACGGCGAACGGGGTGACGCCCGCCTCCTTGAGCGCGTCGGCCGTGTCGACGAGTTCGTCGATGGTCGTCGGCACCTCGAGGCCGTTCTCCTCGAAGATCGTCCGGTTGTAGAAGAACTGGATGACGGTGACCGACTCGGGGGCCATGCAGACCTCGCCGTCCTCGATCCAGCTCTCGATCTGCGGGCGCACGGCGGGATAGATCGCGTCGGACCACGTGCCGCCGTCGCCGAAGTCGCTCGCCATGGCGTCCGAGAGGTCGTAGCTGAGGCCGCCCTCGAGCAGCTCCCCGTTGGGGCACTGTCCCGGAAGCACCGGGTTGACGTCCGGCGGATCGCCGGCGCGGTAGCGCGTCATGATCGGCGGCATGCCGGGGCCACCGCCGAATGTGATCTCGACGTCGAGCCCCTCGTTCTCGGCTTCGAACTCTCCGACGAGCTCGGCGAGCCGGTCGTAGAGCGGCGTGCCCTCCGGGTGATAGCTCACGATCTCGAGCTTCCCCCCGACGTTCTCGTCGGCGGGGGGCGTCGTGCAGGCCGCGAGGCCGACGGTGAGCGCTCCGATGCTGAGTGCAGCGAGCGCGGATTTCGTCTTACGCATGTCTCTCCTCATGAGTGGTGCTGTCGGGTGTAGCGGATGGTCAGCGCGAAGCTGTCGTGCGCGGGGTCGAGCACGAGACGCTCTCCATCGAGCGTCACCGCGGCCGCGTCGGGTCCGTCGACGCCTGCGATCACGTGGGATCGCGGGGCGCGGACGTCGAGTGACACGGGGATCGGGGGCCGCCCCGGCGTGAGCTCGACGCGAACGTCGACAGCTCCGTCGTCGAGGCGGGAGTCGAGCGAGTAGGCGACGTCGCCCACCGCGCTCGGGAGGCGCGCGACCGAGATCCGCTGACCGGACCGCAGCCAGTGCCGCGGCGTCGAGGGCGCGAGCGAGACCGCCTCGAGCCGCCCGTCGGCACGGGCTTCGTGCAGCAGCATGAGCCGCAGGGTCACGAGGAACAGTGCGTTGCTCGTGCTGTTCGGCGGGTACCAGGACGAGCGGTGGTACTCCCCCGGTACGGCACCCACGGTGGTCGCCTCGCCGTCGAGGTGCGTTCCGCGCGTCATCCCGTGCGCGAGCTTGCTGTAGAGCGTCAAGGCGAGGCGGTCGGCCTCTCCGAGGTCGGCGAGTACGCGCATCTGCTGCAGACCGAAGGCGTTGTCGATGCCCGCGACTTTGTAGCCCGCCGTGCCTTCGTCGAAGACTTCGCCTTGCTGCGGGATCGGCTCGTAGAGCCCGCTGAATCGGGCGAGCCCGAGCAGGAACCCTCCGTGGAGGTCGAGGTAGCGCTGGAGACGCGGCAGCTCGGGGCCGGCGGACGGCAGGATGCCGGTCGCGAGCGCGTACGGGAACACGAGTGTCCAGTAGTTGCCGTGACGAGTCTCGGGCAGGAAGTCGAAGGGCGCGGCGAACGCGTCCGAGCCGAGCACGACGGGGATGAACGTCGAGCCGTCGGGCAGTTCGACGGCCGCCTCGCGGAGCGCCGTTCGCAGGCTCTCGCCGAATCGGGTGATCGCCGCCTCGGTCTCCTCCCCGAGCGGGTCGCCCGTCGCTCGGAAGACGCGGGCGGCGTCGACGAGACCTCGCCAGGCGACCGACTGGCTGTGCGCTCCGTAGACCACTTCGGGGATATCCCAGGCGTAGCGTTCCGGCGACAGGAGCCCTCGAGGGTCGGTTGCGAGCTGAGCCACGAGGGCGTCGACGTACCCGCGGTAGGTCGCACGGCTCGCCGTCAGCGGCTCGCCGTCGCCCGTCAGCTCCACGTACTCGGCGATCGCCGAGAGCTTCGTACCGCGCTCCCACGACTCGTACCACTCCGCGCCCGACCCGTTGGTCAGATCCAGCAACTCGCGCAGCTGCTCGCGGTACCGGTCGTGATGGCCGAACCAGAGCAGCGGCTGCGTCGCGAGGTGGCCCTCGGCGAGGAACGCCCGTTCGTAGGGGTTGCCGATCGAGTAGCGATGGCCCATGACGAGGTTCTGCAGCACGAGACTCTTCGTCGCGGCGACGACTCGGGCGTCGGGCACCTCGACGAGCGCTCCGGCCTCGAGGGCAGCCGTCCAGGTCTCGGCGACCGCGGCGCGGGCCGCATCGAACTCGGCGGAGAGCGTGGCCCGGCCGCTGCCCCGCGGATCGGGTTCGAGGGGCAGCGCGAGTTCAAGGGTCGTCGTCCGGCCGGGTTCGAGCTCGAGGCGGAAGACCGCGGCCTCCCCGTCCCAATCGAAGGGATGGCTGGCCGTGAGGACGACTCCGCTCGCCGCGGTCACCTCCTCGTCGGCTCGGAGCTCTCCGAACGACGGCGCATCGACCCGCACGCGGAGCGTGACCGTCGTGCGCTGGTGGGTCTCGACGGTGAAGCGCAGCCAGTTGGTCAACGGGCGGTCGGTCGCCGGGGTGGTCACGAACGACGTGCGTCGGTATCGCACGCCCGCCTCGTCGCGGTACGCGAGTTCGAGAATCGGGAGGTACCCGTCGGCGAGCTCGGAGCGATCGAGCCGGGCCAGGTCCGCCCCGAACTGCTCGTCGCCCGACGCTCCGACGGAGAAGAACCAGCGTGCGGCGTCGTCGCGTACACGGGCCGGTTTGTGTGCGCGCTCGGCCTCCTCGCCGTTCGGAAGGACCGCACCCTGGATGAGCCAATTGCGGATCCCCTCCGCGAGGATCTGGCTTCCGTCGATGAGGTGGAGCGCGAAGCTCGTTCCGCGCACGCCATCCGTGAGCGGAAGATACGGCACGGGCGTCTGGTACACGGGATCGGCGAGGAACGACGGGGTCAGCAGGTCGGACACGTCCTCCCACGCGACGCCGTCGGGGGCGTTGGCGAGCACCGATTCGCCCCAGACGTCTCGGTGCGAACGGAGTGCCGCGGTGACGCGGGCGACGTACTCGGCCGAGTGGACGCGGCTGTCCCGAGCGGCGAGGTAGTCGCTCTCGACGAGTGGCTGCATCCGTCCTACCTTTCAGTCGCAATTCGTACGTAATTGCTCGGCGTGGTTTCGGCGACGGTACCACTCGTCCGAGCGCAAGGTCAACGCCATTAATTCAGGCGACATTGTTGACCGTGGGCCCGTTCTGGGCCTAGTGTTCGAAGCGCAATTTACGTACCTATTTACGAACGAGAGAGGCGCCGGTGCCGAACGAACACCGCGTACCGCGCGAGTTGCGCATCCTCGCGCTGGACGTCACCCCCGTGCGCGTCCCGCTCCGTCGCCCGCTGGTCACGGCTCTCGGCGACATGCGCGATTCCTCGTACGCCGTTCTGCGCCTCGAGTGCGAGGGCGGGATCACGGGCCTCGGTGAGGTCTCGTTGATCTGGCACGGCGACGGCGCCCTGCTCGGCACCTCGGTCGCCCCGCTCCTGCGCGCCGCTGCGGTCGGCGGCGACGCCTTCGCCCGCACCGCGCTCCTCGCGGCGGCGCGCGAGGAGCTCCGGTTCGGCAAGCACTCGCTCACCGCCCTGGCCGCGCTCGACATGGCGCTGCTCGATGCCGTCGGTCAGGCGACCGGTCTGCCGGCGCATGCGTTCGTCGGCGGCGCGGTGCGCGACCGGGTGCTGGTGTCGATGTCGCTCTCGGTCGCCGACGTCGACGCGACCCTCGCCGAGGCCCGCGGCCACGTCGATGACGGCATCCGCGCGCTGAAGATCAAGGGACTGCGCGACGGGCAGCATGTCGCCGAGATCGCTCGTGTCCTGCGACGCGAGTTCGGCGACGAGCTCTCACTCCGGGTCGACCTCAACATGGCCTGCCGCACCGCGAAGGAGGCGCTCGGCATCGCACGGGCGCTCGAGCCGCACGGCATCCGCTCGCTCGAGCAGCCGCTGCCGCCCGACGATCTGGCGGGGCTCGCCTTCCTCCGCGCACACACCCCCATCCCGCTGATGCTCGACGAGAGCGTCTGGGACGAACGAGACGCCGATCGCGCCATCGCCGCCGGGGCGCTCGACATCGCGAACATCTACGTCGCCGAAGCGGGAGGCGTCGACGCGGGGCTCGCGATCGCCCGTCGCTGCGCACTCGCGGGGGTCGAGGTGACCGTGGGCTCGATGCCCGAACTCGGCATCGGTACCGCCGCGGCGGCTCACCTCGCCGTCGCCCTGCCCCACCTCGAGCACCCCGCCGACGTCGTGGGCTTCCGCTATCACTCCGACGACGTCGTGCGACACGACCTGCGGGTGGAAGACGGCTATCTGCTGCGTCCGGATGCGCCGGGCCTCGGCGTGGAACTCGACGTGGACGCCCTCGCCCGCTTCGCGATCGGAGCCGCCGCGTGACCGCCGACATCGAGTACCTCGACAGCGGGATGCTCGTCGGGCGCACCGCGACGGCGGGGTTCGGCGACGTCGCCTCGCTGCTCGACCTGATCGACCGGATCGGGGTCGCCGGCGCCGCCATCCACCACGCCGTGGCGCGCGAGCACGATCCGATCAGCGGCAACCGGCTGACGCTCGAAGCCGCGGCGCAGTCGCCGCGCCTGATGCCGGTGTGGACGGTCCTCCCCCATCACACCGGCGAGTTCCCTCATCCCGCCGAGCTCGTCGCCGAGGCCGTCGCGGGCGACGTGCGCCTCGCGCGCATGTTCCCCTCGCCGGACCTGTCAGGGCATCGCTTCGCCCTGCGTTCCTGGGTCACGGGAGAGCTGCTCGGCGCGCTCGAGGCGGCGCGGATGCCGCTGTTCCTCGACTTCACGCTCTTTCGACGCGGCGAACCGCCGTGGGACGACATCGCGGGCGTGTGCGCCGACCATCCCCGGCTCCCGATCGTGCTCGTCGAGGTGCAGGGTCGCAACAATCGCAACCTCTACCCGATGCTGGAAAGATTCCCCGAGCTCCGCGTGCAGACGGGCGGCTACAACGTGCACGCGGGGCTCGAGGATGTCTGTGCACGATACGGGCCCGAACGCCTGATCTTCGGCTCGAACCACCCGTTCTCCTCCGCCGGGGCGGCCCGGTTCCACCTCGAGCGCGCGCTCATCGCCGACGACGAGCGGCAACTCATCGCCTCGGGCAACCTCCGCGCCCTCCTCTCCCGAGCACACGGAGCCTGACGTGAGTCCGAACAAGACGGCCCCGACCGACTTCACGCCCATCATCGACGCGCATGCCCATCTGGGGAAGTTCCGGAACTTCCACATCCCGCGGGCCGACTCGGCGGGGCTCGTCGCCTCACTCGACGCCTACGGGATCGATGCTGCGGTGATCTCCTCCCATGCGGCGATCTCCGCCGACTTCGTCCGAGGCAACGACGAGACCCTCGACGCTCTCGACTCCCACCCGGGGCGGCTGTACGGCTACACCGTCGTCAATCCCAACTACGGCCACGAAGCTGCGGCCGAGCTCGAGCGCTGCTTCTCGCACCCGGCGATGCGCGCGATCAAACTGCACCCGGAGCTGCACGGCGATCAACCCGTCACGGGGAGCGGCTATGCGCCGGCGTGGGAGTTCGCCGACGCCCACGGACTGCCGGTGCTCTCCCATACCTACTTCGCGGGCGACTCGCTCGACGCGTTCGGCGGGCTCGCGGATCGCTACCCGGGGGCGACCCTGCTCATCGGTCACGCCGGCATCGACCACGGCATCCGCGATGTCGTGCGCCTCGTGACCGAGCACCCCAACGTCGTGCTCGACCTGTGCGGCGCCCTCGTGCATGCGGGCGTCCTCGAGGAGCTGCTCGCGCACGTGCCGGTCGAGCGTCTCGTCTTCGGGACCGACATGCCCTTCATCAGCGGCGCGCGACAGATCGGCACCATCCTGTACTCGGGCCTCTCCCGGGACGACCAAGCGTTGATCCTGGGCGGCACGGCGACCCGGCTGTTCAAGATCTCGGAGGTGGCGTCATGACATCGGTGCAGTGGGCGGAGCACACGAGCGACGAGCTCGCGCGAGTCGCGTCCCAGGTCGTCGTGCTCGTCCCGATCGGTGCGACCGAACAGCACGGCCCCCACCTCCCGGTGGGCACCGATCACTTCGTCGCGGCCGACATCGCCCGCCGTGTGGCCGAATCGACGACGAACCCCGACCGACCCGTCCTGGTGACCCCGGTGATCCCCGTCGGGTCGTCGCATCACCACCTCCCCCGCGCGGGCACGCTCTCGCTCACCGCGGCGACGACGCTCGCCGTGCTGCGCGACGTGCTGGAATCGCTCGCGATCACGGGAGTGCGCCGAGTGCTCGTGATCAACGGCCACGGCGGCAACGACGACGTGATCCGGCAGGCCGTACGCGACATCACCCTCACACGACCGCTCGTCGCGGGCGCCACGAGCTACTGGACACCGGTCGCCACCGCCCTCGCCGCACTCACCGAGGGAATCCCCGTGCCGGGTCACGCCGGTTCGTTCGAGACCTCGCTCGCGCTCGCGCTCGTCCCCGAGCTCGTCGGCGATGCTCGGCCCGACGGCCGCCACCCCGAGTCGGTCCCGCCGCTGACGGGCGCCTACATCGAGCGCCATCGGTGGATCGACGAGATCGGCGGCTCGAGCGACGACGCGGCTCGTGCGGATGCGGAACTCGGCGACCGTGCTCTCGCGCTCATCGTCGACGCGCTCGCCTCGACCGTGAGGGTACTCGCGGCGCATCCCGACCCCCTGGAAGGAGACCCCTCATGACCGACGGCGACAACACCGTTCTCGTGACCGGCGCCGCCCGCGGCATCGGCTTCGCGATCGCCGAGTGGTTCGCCGCACGCGACTTCCGAGTGATCGTCTGCGACGTCCACGAGGACTCGGCGGCCGAGGCTGCCCGACGCCTGCCGGGCGCCCGGGCGCTGGCTGTCGACGTGCGCGACACCTCCGCGGTCGCCGCCTGGCTCGACTCGAGGGATCTCGCTCCCCGTGTGCTGGTGAACAACGCCGCGATCGCGCCGCGCCGCGCCGTCGAGGACTTGGACGCGACCGAGCTCGATGCGGTGCTCGCCGTCAACGTGCGCGGACCCGTGCTGCTCGCGGCGCTGCTCGCTCAGCGTCGAGCCGGAACCGGCGGTGCGATCGTCAACGTCGCGAGCGTCAACGCCTTGCGCGGCCAGCCCGAGATGCTCGCCTACAACGCCTCGAAGGCTGCGCTCGTGTCGGCGACGCAAACCCTCGCCGTCGAGCTCGCCCCCCTCGGTTTCCGAGTCAACGCGGTGCTCCCGGGCTCTACTCACACCGAGATCTGGGAGGAGGGGGGCTGGTCGGAGGCCGACCGTGCCGCCATCGCCGACAAGAACCTCCTGCGCCGCCTCGCCGAACCGCGCGAGATCGCGGAGGTCGTCGGCTTCCTCGCGTCCGACGCCGCCTCGTTCGTCACCGGTCACGCGCTCGTGGTCGACGGCGGCCTCACCGTGAGGATGACATGAGCCGCAGCCGTACGGAGATCGACGACGCCCTGCGTGATCCCGTGGATCGATGGGGTGAGGCCGAACTCGCGCGACCCGAGGGTCCCGCCCTCGCGAGCATCCGCGGCTACCTCCCCCCGCTCGCACTCGGCGACCCCGACTATCTCGCGGAGTCGGGCGCGACCTACGTCGTCTTCGCGCATCCCCTCGAGACGCCCGAATACGCTCTGCATCTCGCCGACGGCAGCCAGATCCTCGCCGAGTACACGCCGCGCTGGGGCGCCCCCGAGTGGGCGCTCGCGTTCCCGCGACCCGCGCGCGACGACGGGCGCCTCGCCCAGCACGATCTGCTGCTCGACGAGGAGGTCCACGGCAGCGCACCGGAGCGACTCGAGCAGCCCGTGCTCGCCGACGGCCATCTGCCGGTGCTCGCGACCCGCTATCGCGACGCGCGCGGAACCGCGTGGGCCCGCGAGTCGTATGCCGTCCGCGACGGTGACCGGCTGAGCAGCCGCCTGCGGCTCCGGGTCGAAGAGTGGGGTCCGGGCGTCTCCTCGGCCCGGGTGACGATCCGCACGCGCGACTTCGGGGGGCGGGAGCGGTCGCGGTTGAGCCGGGAGCTGACCCCCGACGCCGCCGAGATCTCGATCGAGTGCGATCCCCGGTTCTCGCGCGAGTCGGCGCGGGCGATCGACTCCGCGGTGTACGACGCCGGACGGGCCGAAGTCGTCGCCTACTGGCGTGGAGTCCTCGATCTCGGCGCCCGCATCCGGGTCGCCGATCGTGAGGTGGTCGACGCCGCCGAGAACCTCGTCATCCAGAACCTGATCCTCGCCGAGCACTACAGCATCGGCAATCCGTACGAGACGGTCTTCATGATGGAGGCGCATCAGGCGGTGCTCGCACTCGCCCGCTTCGGTCAGACCGTCCGCGCCGGCGAGGCCCTCGATCGGCTCGTCGCGCGCACCAACGGCGCCGGCCCCGAGTGGTACGAGTCGTGGGAGCGAGGGGCGAAGCTGCGATCCGCCGCCGAGTTCGTTCACCTGACCGGCGACCGGTCGCTCGTCGAACGCCACGCCGGCACGTACCTCGACTACCTCGACGACATGGTGCGGCAGACGCGCGAGGATCCACACGGGCTCCTCGCGCCGGAACGCTACGCGTGGGACATCCCCGAGCCCGTGTACGGGTTCCACAGTCAGGCGGTGGCGTGGCGCGGGATGCGCGACATCGTGCCGCTCCTCGCCGAGGCCGGCGCCCTCCCCGACGACGAGCCGATGAGGGCCGCCGTCGACCGGCTCCGCACGTCACTGCTCGCGGCGGCGCGCGCGAGCAGTTCGCACCTCGACGACGGCTCCTTCTTCGTGCCGATCGCCCTGAATGCCGGCGAGAAACCTCACGCGCACCTCACCGAATCGCGGATGGCGAACTATTGGAATCTGGTGGCACCGTTCGCGCTCGCGTCCGGGATCTTCCCGGCCGGAGGTTCGGAGGCGCGCGGGCTCCTCGCCTACCAGCGCCTCCACGGCGCATGGCTGCTGGGGCTGACGCGCTTCAACGGCCTCTACGACCCCCCGACACCGATCGGAGAGTTCCGGGCCGACGGCACCGGGGGCTACAAGGCGCCGGGGATCGACAATGCCTTCGGCGTGCAGACGATGCACTTCCTCGCCGACAACGACCAGGCCGACCGCATGGTGCTCGGGCTCTACGCGAAGCTCGCCCACGGGATGACCGCGGGCACCTTCGTCGACGGCGAGGCGACGACGGTGGGGGCGGTGGACGGCGAGGACGCGCGATCCACCTGGTACCCGCCCAACGGGACGAGTAACGCGATGTTCCTCGACACGCTGCGGCTGATGCTCGCCCGCGAGACCTGGGACGACGACGGGCGTCCGCGAACCCTCGACGTCTTCCCCGCGACCGCGCGCAGTTGGCTCGCGGAAGGCGAGGACCTCCGGGTCGAGGCGTTGCCGACCGCATTCGGGATGCTGGGGGCCCATGCGCTGACGACGGACGACGTGACACGTGCGGAGCTCCGGCTCGACGCTCGCGACCTGCCCTCCCGACTGCGCGTCCACGCCCGCCGACCCGGTCGACGCGCGACCTGGGCCCGCATCGGCGACGACCCGGCGACGCCGCTCGCCGAGGGCGTCGAGTGGGTCGACGTGCCTCCCGCCGCGCACGTGGTCGTCGCCTTCGGTCCCGGGCCGGTGCCGACGTGATCCGCTCACTACCCTCGACGAGCGAAGGAGGACACCATGCAGGTCAGGCTCGGAATCGTATGCCCTGAGTCGTCCCGCGAGGCGTTCGCGTCCGCGGCGGCGACCCTGAACGGCGTCGCGCCCGTGTGGATCACCTACGTCGCCGAGCACGAGATCGCCGAACGGGTGGCCGCGACCCTCGGGCAGTGTGACGCGATCTGCTTCTCGGGCGAGCTCCCGTACCTCGAGACGCGCGACATCATCCCTCCGCAACTGCCGACCGCGGTCGTGCGCCTGACGAGCATCGACGTCGCCGTCGCGCTCCTCCGAGCCAGCGAGGCGGGCCTGCCTCGCACGCCGTTCAGCATCGACACGGTCGACCCCGCGATCGTCGCCGAACTCGCGGCGGAGTTGGAGGTCGAGCAGGACGTGATCGCCACGCTGCGGCACTCGAGCGGGCTCGAGGTGTCCGAGGTGATCGAGTTCCACCGCGACGCGCGCGAGGCGCGGGGCACCGCCTTCGCGGTCACGGGCCGGAGCAACGCCCTCGAGCCGCTCGCCCGCACGCTCGACGTTCCGGTGTTCGCGGCCCGACCGGTGGTCGCCTCCATTCGCGTCGCGATGAACCGCGCGGCGCTGGCCGCCGTCTCGCACAAGCACTCCGAGATGCGCTTCGCGGCGGCTCTGTTCCGTGTCATCGACGAAGGCGACCTCATCGAGTCTGAGGTGCGACGGCTGAGTCTCGCCCGCGCGATCCACGACACCGTGGAGTTCGACGACGCGTGGGTGGAAGCCCGCGGCGGCGGCCAGGACGTGCTCGTCTTCGCCAACAAGGGGCTCATGCAACAGCTCACCGAGCGATGGACCTCGGCACCGATCCTCGCCGACCTCCAGAAGTCGCTGCGGCTGAAGCTCGTGGTCGGCTTCGGCCTGGGTGACACCGCCCGCAAGTCGGTCGAGTTCGCGGAGGCCGCCGCCCGGCACGCCGCCGCCGCGGGCGAAGGCAACGCCTTCCTCGTGAGCGAAGAGGGCGTGATCATCGGGCCTATGGGGGTCTCGTCGGGTTCCGCGCCCCGCGCGAGGTTCGGGGCGGAGAGCCAACGGATCGCCCGCCTCGCCGAACGACTCACCCTGAGCGCCGAGACGGTCGCCCGCCTCGTCGCCCTGGAGCACGAGTCCGCGGGCGAGCCGATCACCGCGGGCGAGATCGCGGCGAAGCTGCGGTTGACCGCGGCCAGCGGACGCCGCATCCTGCGGCTTCTGAAGGAGCACGGCATGGCCGACGCCGCCGGAACGGTACACACGCCGAACCGCGGACGTCCCACCACGATGTACCGCCTGCGGCTCGCCGAGAGCCTCAGCGTCGACGAAGGAGCCTGACATGCGACACCTCTCCACTCCCGCCGCCCCCGCACCGGTCGGGGCCTATTCGCAGGGCGTCGAGACCGACGGCCTGGTCGTGACGGCCGGCATGGGCCCGATCGACCCGGCGACGGGCGCCGTCGTCGGCGAGTCCGTCACCGAGCAGACTCACCGCACCCTCGACAACCTCGAGGCG
The DNA here is from genome assembly GCF_057350545.1 of Pseudolysinimonas sp. Lineage (NCBI taxonomy): Bacteria > Bacillati > Actinomycetota > Actinomycetes > Micrococcales > Microbacteriaceae > Pseudolysinimonas > Pseudolysinimonas sp. The sequence continues at coordinate 58,282 of NZ_JBMRCP010000067.1, forward strand.
GTGCTGGGCGAGAGCGCCCTGACCCTCGCCGACGTCGCGAAGGCCACGGTCCACCTCCAGCACCTCGAGCGCGACTTCGCCGCGTACGACGCGGTGTGCCGCGAACGCTTCCCGGAGCCCTACCCCGCGCGCACCACGGTCGGTTCGCAACTGCTGGGCATCCTCGTCGAGATCGACGTGCTCGCCGTCAGGCCCGCCCGATGACCGTGGGCGACGCCACCGCGGAGGCCGTCGAGGCGAGTGCCTGGCTGCGGGCCGCGGGCCGCGAGGGCCGCGCCTCGCTGCTGACCGCCCTGGCCGACGCACTCGACGCCCGGGGCGACGAGCTCGTCGCGATCGCCGACGAGGAGACAGCGCTCGGGGCGGCACGTCTGCGCGGCGAGGTGGTTCGCACCAGTGGGCAGCTGCGACTGTTCGCCACCGTGATCCGCGAGGGCGCGTACCTCGAAGCGACGATCGACCACGCCGACGACGCGAGCCTCCCCCCGCGACCCGACCTGCGCCGCATGCTCGCGCCGCTCGGACCCGTGGCGGTGTTCTCCGCGAGCAACTTCCCCTTCGCCTTCTCGGTGCTCGGCGGCGACACCGCATCTGCCCTCGCCGCAGGGTGCCCGGTCGTCGTGAAGGCGCATTCCGGTCACCCGCGTCTCTCCCGCGCCGTCGCCGAGCTCGCGCGGGGCACCGCCGAGGGGATCGGGGCTCCGCGCGCCGTCGTCGCCCTCGTCGAAGGCAGGGAGGCCGGGATCGAGCTCGTTCGCGACCCCGCGATCCGCGCCGTCGGTTTCACGGGGTCGCTCCACGGCGGGCGGGCGCTCTTCGACGTCGCGTCGTCGCGGCCCGACCCCATCCCGTTCTACGGCGAACTCGGAAGTGTCAACCCGGTCGTGGTGACCCGATCGGCGATCGAGTCGCGGGCCGTCGTCCTCGCGGACGGCCTGGTCGGGAGCTTCACCCTCGGCGCGGGGCAGTTCTGCACGAAGCCGGGCCTCGTCCTCATCCCGCGCGACACGGTGTTCCCGGCGCTCGTCGCCGAACGCGTGAGCGGCGAACCGCAGCGCATGCTCACGCCCTCGATCGCGCAGACCTTCGTCGACGGTGTGGCACGACTGGCGACGGACCCCGCCGTGCGGCTCGTCGCGGGCGGACAGGCGGAGCCGGGCGCCCCGTCGGTCTTCCGGACCTCTGCCCGCGACGTGCTCGCGCAGCCCGAACTCGCCGACGAGTGCTTCGGCCCCGTCACGCTCCTCGTCGAGTACGAGTCCACCGAGGAGGTCGCCGGCGTCCTCGATCTCATCGGCGGTGCGCTCACCGCGACCCTCCACCTGGGCGATGACGACGACGCCTCCGCCTGGGCGGCCCTCGCCGAGCCTCACGTCGGCCGGGTTGTGTTCGGCGGTTGGCCGACCGGGGTCGCGGTCACCTGGTCGCAGCACCACGGCGGTCCGTGGCCGGCGACGACGAGCGCGCTCCACACCTCCGTCGGCGCCACAGCGATCCGACGGTTCCTTCGACCCGTGACCTATCAGTCCGCCCCTGCCGACGCGCTCCCCGCCGAACTCCGCGACGAGGGGGGCCGCGACATCCCGCGACGCGTGGACGGTGTTCTCACGCTCCGCACGACCATCGGCTGACCCAGGTCAAGACCCTTCCCGCAGGGCGCGCCGCCGCGAAAAGTGGTGTCGGTGACTCTGCTGGGATACCACTGCTCGCACGAGAACGTTCCGCCCGACGCCCTGCTCGCGGCCGTGCAGGCCGCCGAGCGGGTCGGATTCGACGCCGCGATGTGCTCCGACCACTTCGCCCCGTGGGGCGAGAGCCAGGGCGAGTCGGGCTTCGCGTGGTCGTGGCTCGGCGCCGCCCTCGCGACGACCCGGCTCACGCTCGGCGTCGTCACGGCCCCCGGGCAGCGCTACCACCCCGCGATCGTCGCGCAGGCCATCGCGACCCTCGGGGTCATGTTCCCCGGGCGGTTCTGGGCCGCGCTCGGCAGCGGCGAGGCGATCAACGAGCACATCACGGGCGACCCGTGGCCGCCCAAGGAGGCCCGCGACCAACGCCTCCTGCAGAGCGTCGAGATCATCCGCGACCTGCTCGACGGCGAGGAGGTCTCGCACGACGGACCCGCCGTCACCCATCGGGCCCGGCTCTGGAGCCGGCCGGAGGTGGCTCCCCGCCTCGTCGGGGCGGCGGTCACCGCCGAGACGGCCGCGCGAGCGGCGAGCTGGGCCGACGGGCTCATCACCGTCGTCGGCAGCACCGACGAGATGCGTCGCGTGATCGACGCGTACCGGGATGCCGGCGGCGCAGGTCCGTGCGTCGTGCAGGTGCATCTCTCCTGGGCGCCGACCGACGACGAGGCCGTCGCCATCGGGCTCGAGCAGTGGCGGCACGGACCCGCGGTGAAGCCCCCGGAGACGTGGGACATCGCCGACCCGGCCGAGTTCGACCGGCGGTCCGCACACGTCGGGCCCGACGACATCCGCCGAGCCCTGCTCGTCGACCACGACCCCTCCCGCCTGGCGGACCGGATCGCCGCGATCGTCGCCGCCGGGTTCGACGGCGTCTACCTCCACCACGTCGGACGGGAGCAGGCGCCGTTCCTCACGATGGCGGGCACCGACCTGCTGCCCGCCCTGCGAGAGGCGACCGCGTGAAGATCACCGATACGAGCGACCTGTGGTGGAAGAACGCGGTCGTCTACTGCCTCGACGTCGAGACCTACCTCGACGACGACGGCGACGGGATCGGCGATCTCGCCGGGCTCGGGCGACGCATCGACTACCTCGCCGACCTCGGCATCACGTGCCTGTGGCTCATGCCGTTCTACCCCAGCCCGGATCGCGACGACGGCTACGACGTCTCGGACTTCTACGGCGTCGACCCGCGTCTCGGCACGCACGGCGACCTCGTCGAGGTCATCCGCACGGCACGCGACCGCGGCATCCGCGTCATCGTCGACCTCGTCGTGAACCACTCGTCCGATCAGCACCCGTGGTTCCGCGCCGCCCGGAAGAGCGTCGACAACCCCTACCGTGACTTCTACGTGTGGCGGAAGGACGTGCCGAAGGGCACGACCAACACCGTGTTCCCGGGCGAGGAGGCGTCGATCTGGGAGCTCGACGAGAAGACCGGCGAGTACTTCCTCCACTCCTTCTACCGCCACCAGCCCGACCTCAACATCGCGAACCCGCGCGTGCGCGACGAGATCGCGAAGATCGTCGGGTTCTGGCTGCAGCTCGGGGTCTCCGGTTTCCGTGTCGACGCCGTGCCGTTCCTCATCGAGCCGCCGGACGGCGTCGACCTCGGCGACCCGCACGAGTTCCTGCGCGACATCCGCCGGTTCCTGCAGCGGCGCTCGAGCGAGGCGATCCTGCTCGGCGAGGTGAACCTCCCCTACCGCGAGCAGCTCGACTACTTCGGCGGCGCGAACGGCTCGGAGCTCACGATGCAGTTCGACTTCCTCGGGATGCAGGCGCTCTACCTGTCGCTCGCGCGTCGCGATCCCGCCCCGCTCGTCCGCACGCTCAAGAACCGTCCCGCGATCGCCCCCGAGTCGCAGTGGGCGAACTTCGTGCGCAATCACGACGAGCTCACGCTCGACAAGCTCACCGAGAAGCAGCGCACAGAGGTGTTCGACGCCTTCGCCCCCGACGAGCAGCAGCGCGTCTACGGCCGCGGGATCACCCGTCGGCTGCCGACGATGCTCGAAGGCGACCCTCGGCGCATCCGCATGGTCTACAGCCTCCTGTTCGCGCTGCCCGGTACCCCCGTGCTGTTCTACGGCGAAGAGATCGGGATGGGCGAGAACTCCGAGATCGACGGCCGCGGTTCGGTGCGCACGCCGATGCAGTGGAACGCGGAGCGCAACGGCGGGTTCTCGACCGCGGCCCCCTCGCGCCTCGTCGCGAAGCCTCCGGGCGACGGATGGGCGCCCGAGCACGTCAACGTCGTCGCGCAGCGGGACGACGAGGGGTCGCTGCTCCAGCACCTCCGGCGGCTCATCGCTCGCTATCGGGGGTCGGCGGAGATCGGCTGGGGCGAGTTCGAGCTGCTCGAGCACGACCAGCCCGCGGTGCTCGTCCACTCGATGCGCAGCGACCTCGGCCGCTTCGTCGCGCTGCACAACTTCGCCGAGCGTCCCGTGACGGTCACGGTGACCCTCGGCGACGAGCCCGACGGCACGGCGCTCGTCGACCTGCTCGGGCCCGAGCGCATCCCGATCGACGGGACGCGCACGACGCTCGAACTGGACGCCTACGGATACCGGTGGTTCCGCGTCGGGCGCCCCGGCGACGGGCGGCTCGGCTAGCCGTCCGGATCGGCGCCCCGTCGGCGATCGACGACCCGCTCGAGCGCCGTCAGTCTCTCCTCGGGAGCCCCGGTCAGCTCGAGCACCGGAACGTCGCCCACGAGGTCGGGATCGTCGGCGAGCTCCCTCAGCACCTCGTCCATCGCCTCGCGCAACTCCGGGTCCTCGTCGTCGGGCACGTGGATGCCGTCACGCGGCGAGAGCGGCAGGACGACGAGGAGGTCGAGGGTCGCGAGCGCGTCGATCGCGCGGTACACCTCCCGCTCCGGGACCTCGGCGCGGGAGGGCCGCCGCAGCAGATCGAGGGCACCGAGGTAGGCGAGAAAGTCGAGTGGACCCCGCTCCGCGATGAGCCGTGGCACGGGGGGCCGCGTCAGGAGCCGAGCCGAACTGAGTCGCAGTTGCGCGAGGAACGACCCGGCGTCGGCCCCCGGCTCGTCGAAGGACCCCGCCGGGTCGTCGAGCGCGATGTAGTCGCGGCGCACGGCCGCGAACGCCTCGACGAGCGAGCTCTTGCCGGAGGCGTGGGTGCCGGAGACGACGATCCTCACGTCAGTCGAGCGTGATGGCGTCGGGCTGGTCGCCCTGCTCCTTCTCGGGCGGGAGGGGCTTCTTCTTCAGGAGCCGGGCGTTCACCGCCCAGACCACGACGGCGACGAGGGCATAGGCGCCGAAGACGAGCAGCCAACGCAGGAAGTCACCCGGGATGGCGCTCCACGACTTCGGGATCGTGAGCAGCACGAGCATGAAGGCCGCGAGACCGACGACGTAGGAGGCAGCCCAGACGACCTTCTTCCAGCCGAAGAGCTTGGCCCCCTCGAGGTTGCCGAGCGGGAGCAGAGAGAGCGGGAGCGACGAGACGCCCTTGACCGTCACGCCCGCGAGGAACTCGACGAGGAACACGTAGGCGACGTTGTCGATCGGCGCGGGTGCGAGGAACGAGTAGCCGACCCACGCGACGAGCGCGAGCACGAGGCCGAACGCCGATCCGACGATCGTCACGATCGCGCTGCGCGCCGCCTGCAGCGTCGTCGCGTAGGCGATTCCCGCGACGAGCCCGAAGATGACACCGGGCTCGAGGCCGAGGATGCGCGCGACGATCACCGCGACGATCACGAGGGCGAGCGAGCCCCAACGGAACCGCAGATACGGGTCCGACTCCGGCTGCAGCCGCACGGCCACCCGCCGCACGATCGCCCACGCGGCGAGGTTGAACAGCAGGAAGCTCAGGAACAGCGTGACGACGAGGCGCAGCGACATGAGGTTGAACCCGAAGTCGGGGTCGACGAAGGCGCCGAGGATCGCGGCGAGCGCGAAGCCCGGCCACATGAGCCAGCCGGGCAGACCGGAGCGGCGGATCGGCGCGGCGGGTTCGCCGGGCGCCGCGGGCGCGGATGCTGCCGGTTCGGGCTCCCGCCGCCGGAACAGCCCGCGTACCCACCGCTGGAGCTGTTGGTAGCGGGAGCCGACGACAGAGTTGAGGAGCGTCGACGGCCAGCCGACGACGAGCATGAGCATGAACGACCCGCTCGCGATGACCGCCCATTGCACGCCCGTGGGCGCGGCCTGCTGGATCGTGCGCAACTCGCTGAGAGTCGACGGGTCGTCGAGTTGCGTGCCGTCGAGATACGGCTCGGTGAGGATGATGTTCGCGAACAGCTGGGGCCGGTCGGGGATGCCCGTGGGCGACGGATCCGTGACGCCGTCGGTCCACGTGAACTCGTAGATGTTCGACCCGACTGTGGAAGGCGCAGGCACGTTCTGTCCGTTGCTGAAGCGCGCACCGACCGACGTCGGCCGCGGGTCGAGCGTGAGGAGGTCGTCGGCGACGAGCCCCGCGGAGGCCGGGTTGCCGCCCGTACCGTTCTCGACGATGTTGATGTCGCCGCGGTCGGAGAAGCCCGACGCCTCGAACGCGCGGAGGAGCGCGACGAAGTCCTCGAGGGTGAAGTCGACGTAGAAGAGCGTGTACTGCACCGACTGGAGGTACCCGCCGTCGGCGTCGAGCGTCTCGACGAAGACCTCGCCCTGCGGCCGGATCGCGCAGTCCCAGGGGATCGAGCGCATCGGCGGCGGCACGAACCGACGCTCCGGCTCGAAGTACTCGTAGGCGCCGTCGGTGTAGCCGTTGCCGGCGCAGTCGGCTCGGTCGGCCGACGCCGCGGTCGGCATCCCGAGCACGGCGAACATCGCGATGACGAGACCGGCCATCCAGCGCTTCATGGCGACGAAGATACTGGGTCGCGGGTCAGCCGAGCGACTCCGTCGGGATCACGAGCATGCCCCACACGCGGAACGGCGGCAGCTCGAACCACGCGCTCGACTGCGCAGCGGTCAGAGCGTCCGACTGCTCCGACGTGCCGACCCCCGACGACGCGAGCTCGACGAGGTCGGGGGCGTCGACGGTCGCGAACCGCACGGGCGATCCGGGAGCGACAGGGGCGAGCCCCACCCGCACCCCCGATCGCGGTTGCGCCGGGGTCTTGCCGGCATCCCACGCGGTCTCCGACTGAGCGGCGAGGTCGACGAGGTGCACGACGAGCCCGGCCTCGGTGCGCACGACGCGCGTCCAGAGCGACCCCGCGTCGGCCTTGGTGGAGACGGGCACGTCGGCCTCGACGACGACGTCGCCGTTGATGCCGCCCGTGTAGAACTCCGTGACGTCGACCGCCTCGGAGTCGTAGAGCAGGTCGCCGTAGCGCACCGCGAAGTCGTACCAGGGCACGAGCGCGTCGAACGCCGCGGGAGTGAGCTCGTGGTGGCGCACGTAGTACGGGTCGGTGAGCGCTGCGCTGTCCTCCCCGAGCAGCAGGTGCGTGGCGCCCGCCGCGAAGACCGTCGCCATGACGAACTCGGCGGCCGCGACCGCGCGCTCCTCCGGCTCCGAATCGAAGCACGACAGGTAGGCGGCGAAGATCGGTGGATGCTCGGGCCGGTAGGCGCGGGTGCGCGCGGCGAGCAGCGCGAGGTCGTCGAGGGTCGAGTGCGGCGGCCACACCTCGATGTAGCTCGCATCCTGACCCGTCGTCGCGGTCTCGGCGGTGCCGAAGTCGTTGACGTTGTTGAACATGAAGCGCGCCGTCGGCATCCGCTCGCGCACCGCGTCGAGCAGGACGCGGTAGGACTCCGCGAGGTCGACCCGCGCGCCGTCGGAACGCCGTGCGAACTTCGGCCAGCCGTATTGGTCCAGATGGAACCCGCGCAGCGCCGTCGACTCGAGCACCCCTTCGAGCTCGTCGAGGTAGTGCGCGAGCCAGGTCGGCTCGATCGGGTCGACGAGCACGAGGAAGTCCTCGCCGAGGCGATACGGTTCGCCGTCCGAACGCAGCAGCACCGAGTCGGGCCAGTCCGCGAGCTCGGTGCTGCCGATCGCGTATACCGCGGAGTAGCCGAGCGGGAGCGTGCCCGCCGCGTCGAGCGACCGGGAGAGGTCGTTGACGACCTCGAGATCGCGTTCGGCCCCGAGCGGATCGACGTAGAACCGCTCGGGCGGCAGGAGCGTCGAGTGACGATAGGCCCAGTCGTACAGCAGCGCCGCCGTGAGGTGGAGGCGCCGGAACGTGCGGGTCACCGGAGCGGTGCGGCCGGGGTCGGTGAGGCGCACGACGAACCCGTAGCGCGGGCGCTCGAACGGGTCGTCGAGCACGTCGAACGCCGTGCGCGACGATCCGAGCGTGACGCCGTACCCGCCACGCGCGAACGTTCCGAGAACGACCCGGGTGTCTCCCGCGACGACGGGGACGCGACGCACCGCCTCGGCGAGATGGGTGACGACGAGCTCGCCGTGCTGCTCGGCCGGCCGGTCGAGCTCGACGACGACTTCGTCACCCGGGGCGTAGCCCGCGCGGTCGGGGATGAGCGTCACCGCCACACCGTCGCACGCGCGTCGGACTCGAGCAGCACGAACTTCGCGTGCGACCAGAGCAGCGGATCGGCGACGGGACCCCACCTGTCGATCCACGGCTGCACGAAGTCGGGCGCCTGCGGCTCTTCGGTGAGCTGCTCGGCGAGCTGCGCCCCCGGTGACACGTGGCCGAGCACCCACTCGCGCGCGTGCTCCCGGCCCGCGGTGTTCCCGGTGACCCGGTCGTGCCAGCCGAGCCATGCGGTCAGCAGGTGCCACGGGTTGCCGCCGAAGTAGGTGTCGCCGAGGTAGCGACGGATGCCGCCGCTCGGGCTCGCGAGCTCGGTGCGGATGCGGTCGATCGTCGCGCGCATCGCGGGGTCGTCGGGAGACACGAGGCCGAACGGCGTCGCGAGCGAGACGAGGCTACCGTCGACGCGGTCGTCCTGCGGGCCCTTCACGAACGCACCGTCGCGGATGCACGTGGCCCGCAGGTCGGCGACCACCTCGTCGGCGGTACCGTCGAGCGCGGGGTCGTCCAGCATCCGACTCGCCCCGCGGAGACCGGCGGCGATCGCGGCGAGCGTCGACGTGTGCCGACGGTCGCCCGACTCCTCCCAGTAGTCGTAGCAGGGCAGTCGCCACGCAGCGCGGAGGTAGTCGGCGGCGAGCACGACGGCATCCGAGAGCTCGCCCGGCGCCGCGCCGCCCAGGTGCGCGTGCAGCGCGAAGAGCCACGTCCCGTAGCCGTCGAGTTGGAAGTTCGGCCACTCCTCGGCCTCGACCTCGATGTCGCCGTCGAGGGTGTAGCGCGTCGGCAGCATCTCGTGGCCGGGCACGTCCTCACCGCGATCCAGGCGCGCGACGATGTCGGCGATCCGAGCCCGCTGCCCGGTGATCACTCGCGCGACCCACACGTGGAAGGCGCGTGCGGAGTCGGCGCGACCCGCGGCATCCATCGCGAGCGCGCAGTACGAGCCGTCGCGCAGCCAGGCGAATCCGTACTGCGAGAACTCGGGACTCGCGACGTAGCCGCCCGACGGCGCCTGGCCGTCGGCGAGCACGCGCAGGCTGCTCTCGAGGAGGTCGGTGACGGTGAGGGTGCTGGTCATCAGCTCTTGATCGCTCCGGAGGCCAGTCCAGCGACGAAGAACCGCTGGAACACGATGTACACGATGAGGACGGGGATGATGGCGAGCAGCGACGCCGCGAAGACGAGGCCCCAGCTCGTGCTGTGCTGCCCGTGGAAGAGCGCGATGGCGATGGGCAGCGTGCGCTGGTCGACGTCGTTGAGCACCGTGAGCGCCCACGCGAACTCGTCCCAGGTGCCGAGGAACGCGAAGATGACGCACGTGCCGAGCGCGGGCTTCGCGAGCGGCAGGGCGAGGCTCCAGTAGCGCCGCCACGGGCCGGCGCCGTCGATGATCATCGCCTCGTCGAGCTCCTTCGGGATGCCCTCGAAGAAGCCGGAGAGCAGGAACGTGTTGAAGCCGAGGGCCGTGCCGACGTAGAACGGCACGAGCCCGGGCAGCGAGTTGAGCAGGCCGAGATCCCGGGCGAGCAGGAACTGCGGGATGATCAGCATCATCGTGGGGATCGTGAGTCCGACGACGATGAGCGCGAAGAAGATGCGCTTGCCCGGGAAGTTCAGCCGCGTGAAGCCGTACGCCATCATCGACGACAGCAGCACGATGAGGAACGTGCTCACGATCGCGACGAGCGCCGAGTTGAGGAAGTACCGGCCGAAGTTCTCGTACGACAGCACCTGCACGTAGTTGTCGAGCGTCGGGTCCTCGGGGATCAGGTTGAGCGGGTCGCCGAGCACGAGCGAGCGCGACTTGAAGCTCGTCGAGAGCATGTAGAGGAACGGGTAGACGAGCACGACGGCACCGAACCCGAGGAGCGCGTACCGCACCGCGTAGTTGAGGATGCGCCGTCGGCGCGAGCCCACCATCTCCATCAGAGCCTCATCTGCCGTCGGGTCCACCAGTACTGCAGGGCGGAGATGGCGAGCACGATCGCGGTGAGGGAGAACGACACGGCGCTGCCGTAGCCGAACTCGAGGAACTTGAACGCCTGGTCGTACATGTAGGTGAGCGGCACCTGGGTGTCGTGGGCGCCGCCGGTCATCAGCAGCACCGAGATGAAGACGTTGAACCCGCCGATGACGAGGAGGATGACGACGACCGAGAGGGCGCCGCGGATGGCCGGGATCGACACGAAGCGGAAGCGGTTCCAGGCGCCTGCGCCGTCGATCGCCGCCGCCTCGTGCAGTTCCTTCGGCACGGCGGTGAGCGCCGCGAGGAAGATCAGCATCGCCCAGCCGATGCCCTTCCAGACACCGAGCGCGCAGATCGCGATGAACGAGGTCCAGCGCTCCTGGAACCAGCCGATGTTGTCGTCGGCGACATGCAGGAGGTCGACCGCGACGAAGTTGGCAGGTCCGTCGCCCGAGGAGAACATGAACTGGAAGAGCAGCGAGACGACGACCCAGCTCGTGACGACCGGAAGGTAGAAGAGCACGCGGAACGCGACCCGTCCGGGGAGCTTGCTGTCGAGCAGCACCGCGAGGAAGAGCCCGATCGCGATCTGCAGCGGCACCGTGATCACGGTGTAGACGAGCGCGTTGAGGAGCGAGTCGAGGAACGCCGGGTCTTGGAACGCCCGGATGTAATTGGCGAGACCGACCCAGGGGCTCTCGGCCCCCGGGGCGATCTTCCAGTCCCGCAGGCTGAGCAGGAAGGTCTGCACGGCGGGATAGAGCATGACGAGCGCGTAGACCGCGAAGCCGGGGAGCACGAAGGCGTAGCCCGCGAGCGCCGCCCGGCGACCGCCCCCGGCGGCGGCGGGTGTGCGCCGCCGCCGGGGGGTCGCCGACGGGGAGGGCAGGAGCGCCCGGGTTCCCGTCGGTGTCGTCATCGTCGTCGAACTCTCTTCAGTGGGGGGGGAGCAGTTGTACTGCGCGAGGAGGGCGTCGGCCTGCTCCGCCGCGGAGTCGAGCGCCTCCTGGACGGTCTTCTCGCCGCGGATGGCGGCGCGGATCTCGTCCTGGATGAGCGCGTCGATCTTCGGCCACGCGGGCGTCG
>NZ_JBMRCP010000068.1:0-10312 GCF_057350545.1 Pseudolysinimonas sp.
CCGGCATCCCGAGCACGAGGGTGATCGCCGTCGCCGCCGCCGCGAGCCCGACCGTGAAGCCGATCACCCGCTGCGTGCGCGGCCGGCTCAGCACCTCGGCGATGCCGCCCACGTCGAGCACGCCGCCGGGAAACAGCCCCCGCCCGACGATCGACGCCACCGGCCACGCGAAGAACACCGCGACGAAGGCGAGCGGCAGCGCTGCGGCGAGGATCCACCCCGCCGCGCGCGCCGCGCTCGCCTCGCGGATCACGGGGTCGCGATCGCCGCCCAGGCCGCGATCCACGCCTCGCGGTTCGCGTCGATCTCGGCCGGGTCGAGCTCGTACGGGTTCTCGGCGACCTCGGCGTACTCCGCCCACGTCTCCGGCAGCTCGGCGGCCGAGTTCACCGGGAAGACGTACATGTTCTCGGGGATGTCGTTCTGCACGACGGGCGAGAACAGGAAGTCGACGAGCTGCCGCGCCTCGGCGGGATGCTCGGTGCCCGCGATCACGCCCGCGTACTCGGTCTGACGGAAGCACGTGTCGAGCAGCACGCCGGTCGACCCGGGAGGCTCCGTCACGGGCGGCGACGACGCGTACGACACGACGAGCGGCCTGTCGCCGTCCTCCGCCGCGCCGGTGAAGTCGACGTAGTACGCGTCGCTCCACGAGGCGGCCACCCTCACCTGGTTGTCGACGAGCGCCGACCAGTAGTCGTGCCAGCCGTCCTCGCCGTAGGCGGCGATCGTCGCGAGCAGGAACGCGAGCCCGGGCGAGCTCGAGTTCGCCGCCTCGACCACGAGCAGACCCTCGTACGTCGGGTCGATGAGGTCGTCGAGCGTCTTAGGCTCCGGGATGCCCGCCTCCTCGAACCATGCGTGGTCGACGTTGACGCAGACATCCCCCGAGTCGATCGGGGTGAGGTACCGCCCGCCGGAGCCTTCGGGCAGGAGGTAGGCATCCTCGGCCTCGGTGAGGTCGCCGGACACGTACTCCTCGAGCACGCCGTTGCCCGCCGCCCGGGAGGCGAACGTGTTGTCGATGCCGAACACGACGTCGCCGAGCGGCGAGTCGGCGGTGAGCACGAGCTTGTTGACGAGTTCGCCGGCGTCGCCGCCCGACTGCACATCGACGCGAATACCGGTCTCGTCGGTGAACTGCTCGAGCGTGCCCTCGCTGAGCGCGAACGAGTCGTGCGTCACGAGCACGAGCGTGACCTCGTCGTCGGCGCCGGGCGCGGCGCACCCGGCGAGAAGAACGGTGGATGCCGCGAGCGCGGCGAGAAGGATGTTGCGTTGCACTGTACGTGCCCTTTCGATCGGTGAAGGGGCACGGGCGGACTGTTCGTCCTGAGAATGCCTCCCTGCGCCGGCATGATCCGGATCAGGTTCGACGGTCGAAGCTTTGGTCGCTTCCTCTCAGCCCGGCATACCGGACTCCCGTGTTCGAGATCGAGCCTAGCGGCATCCGCTGCTCTTCTCCCGAGCCCTACACTGGCGGCGTGAGTGACACCGCCGTCTCGAATCTGCCCCTGCGTCAGCGCCCCATCGACATCTTCTTCGCCGTGATGTTCACGATCTTCATCGTGACGTCGTGCATCGCCGACATGCTGCCGACCCTCGGTGTCGACTTCACGCAGCCGAACGGCACCTTCCTCGTCGACTCGAACTACTGGTACGCGCACGACGCCGATCCGCTGTTCATGAACCCGCCGGTGTGGATGCGTATCGTCACCGGCCTCTCGGCGTTCGTCTACCTCGCGTTCTACCTCGTGCTCGTGCCGTCGCTCATCAAGGGGTGGAACCGCATCCAGCTCCCCGCCGTGATCTACGCGACGATGATCGCCTCCATCACGGGCATCATCGTGTTCGGTGTCGAGTTCTTCGGCGAGGCGGAGTTCCAGACGCAGAACCCCGCGAAGTTCCTCGCGTTCAACCTGCCGTACGTGCTCATCCCGCTGCTGCTGCTCATCCGGATGCGCAAGCCGATGCCGTTCACGCGCAAGTTCTGAGCCGGCTGAACGATCGCTGAGGGGCTGAACCCCGAAGACGGGGAGGCGCCCGCCGGTCGCGCGGGCATAGCGTGACCCTCCGTGGCCCTCAGGGATCTGTTCCGCTCGCGTCCTCGTACGCCCGCGCAGCAGCGCGCCCACGTGCGGGTGCTCGTGTTCGCCGGAACGCTCGTCGGCATCCTCATCGTCGTGATCGCCGCGGTCGCCGTGTTCACGGTCTTCCTGGGGCGGTTCGCCGCCTGAACGTCGCCGCAGTTGCAGATTCACTCCGGAAGACGGAGCAATGTGCAACTAACCCGACAAAACCCTCGACGAACCTCTACCCGGCCCAGGCCGAGGGGCCGATGCCGCCGTCTTTGAGGGTCTTCAGGTGCTGCTTGCGCAGCATCTTGCCGAGCGGGTAGATCGCCGAGAAGACGACCATCGGGGCGCGGAGGGCGGGGTTCAGGATGTGGTGGTTGTCGTAGGTGCGTTCCCACCGTCCGACGTAGCGGTAGTAGGCCTTGGGGTTGGAGTCGAGTCGGCGTGCCGACATCCCGGAGACGATGTCGGAGCTGTAGGCGACGGTGTGGCCGCGCTCGAAGAGATGGATGCTCAGGTCGAGGTCTTCGTGCATCTCGTCGGCCTCGTCGGCGCACACGTGGTCGCGGATGTCCTCCCACGCCGACTTGCGCAGCGCCATGTTGCAGCCGAGCAGGAAGTGGTAGTCGCGCGTGAGCTTGAGCATCGCCTTGCGCAACTGGTCGTCGGCACGAGCGCCCCATCGACGTAGGGGCATGTCGTAGTAGATGACGGGACCCGTCGCCGCCCCCACCGTGGGATCGCTGAACGTCTTCTGCACGGCCTCGACCCATTCGGGCTCGAGGATCGAGTCGGCGTCGATGCGTCCGATCACCTCGCCCGTCGCGACCTCGAAGCCGCGGTTACGCGCCGGGATGATGCCCTGCTGCGGCTCGTCGACCACGATGAGGGGAGCATCCGGGAACTCGGTCTTCAGCGCGTCGAGCATCGCGGCGGTCTTGTCGGTCGAGCGGTTGTTCACGACGATGATCTCGTGGGCGGGCTTCGTCTGCTCGAGCGCCGCGACGACGCAGGTGCGGATCGCCCGCTCCTCGTTGTACGCCGGGATGACGATCGAAACGGTCGGTCCACCGGTCATGGCGCCACCCTACCCCGGGCGGCGCAGCCACGACGCGGCGGCTAACCCACGGATCGGGCGAAGAGCGCGACCTCGGTCGAGCCGCCCTTCGTCTGCTGTCGTCCGACCTCCACGAAACCGTTCCGCGCGTGGAAGGCGAGCGACCCGGGGTTGGCCGGACGCACGTTCACCTCGCACGTGATCTCCGAGGCGCCGTCGGCACGGGCCGCCTCCTCGACGGCCGTGTAGAGGCGTGGCCCGACGCCCCGACCCTGCAGGCGAGCGGCCAGCACGATGCGGTCGACGTAGAGGAAGTCGGCCGACCGCGCGCTGAACCAGGTGTAGTTCTCGCTCGCGTACGTCAGCCCGGGGGCGAGGGCGATCACGAAGCCCGCGGGCTCGCCGTCGTCGGCGACGAGGGTGAGACGGCTCATCGCGATGAGTTCGGCGAGCTCCTCGGCCGGGGTGATCGGCACCGCGGGATGCGCGGCGTCGTTGATCTCCACGAGAGCCGGGAGGTCGGCGGGGACGTAGGGACGCAGCTCGACGGGCACGGAGGCCAGGGTACGGGGTCTCGACACGCTGGTTTCGAGACGCGTCGCCTGACGGCGGCGCTCCTCAACCCGCTACTCGACCACCGAGGTCATTCGGCGTGCGAGATGTTGACGTGCTCGTTCAACCAGGGCAGCGGGTTGATGAACGTGCCCGACTCGGTCTGGATCGTGAAGTGCAGATGCGCGCCCATGCTCTGGCCCGTGTTGCCGACCCTGCCGATCACCTGGCCGCGCTCGACCGTGTCGCCCAGCGAGAGCGGCATCGAGCCCGACTGCATGTGGGCATACGAGCTGCGGAACACGACGCCGTCGACGACATGCTCGATCGTCACGTGGGTGCCCCACGAGCCGTCGGCGACCGACGAGCCGACGACGGTACCGTCGGCGATCGCCTCGATCGGAACGCCCGCGCCGGGCGTGAAGTCGATACCGGAATGCATCGACGAGCACCCCTCACAGGAGCGGAAGCCGAAGAACGACGACACGGTCGTGCCCTCGACGAGCGGCCACTGCACGAGTGTGAACTCGGTGATCGCAAAGCGGTCGCGCTCCGGCTCGACGGCTTCGACGGCGGACGCCCACGTCGTGGAGACCTCGAAAGACTGGGCGGTGGCTTCGAGATTCGCCTGGTTGATGGCCGCGACAGCGGCGGGAACCCCGAAGGCGCCCGCGGCCGTCAGGCATGCGCCTGCCGCGGTCACCGCGAGAGCACGGCGGAGAAATACCTGCATGAGGGAAGAAGTGACTTTCGGTCGGGGCCATCCCGGGATGGATGACGGATGGCGCGACGGCCGTGTTCCATGGTGACCCGACTCTCTGGACGAGTCCTGGCAGAACCCTGGTCATCCCCGCAGAACCCTTAAGACTGGGTGAACTCTCTCGTCAAGGTCTTGGGCACTCCGTTTCCGGATGTTGTGATGGTGTCAGCCCGAAGCTGACGACGATGGAGGGCTCCGCGATGATGATGGAAGTGACCACCGCGATCACCGGTGTCTACCGCGTGGCGGCCGACGGCGAGGTCGCCGGCTATGTCGTCGAGGCCGGCCCCGTGTACGTGAGCCTGCGCGGCCCGGTCTACAACACGTCGGTCGAGGTCGGACAGTCGCGCGACATCATGGACGCCGCGCGGATCGTGCTCGCCGCCTGACGGGTGCCGTCGCGACCCGCCCCTAGAGTGGGGCGGTGGCGAAGCGGACACCCTCGACGATCCCTCACGACACCTCGGCGGTGTCGTCGCTCGACCTCTCGAAGCGCGACCTCACGCTCGACCTCGCGCGCGTCTTCTGCGTGCTGCTCGTGGTCGTCATCCACCTGCTCTTCATCGGGGTCGGTCGGGATGCCGACGGCGGGCTGATCATCTCCCGCCCGCTCGAGGAGCAGGCCTGGTTCGACGCGGCGACGTGGATCGGGCAGATCATGCCGCTGTTCTTCGTCGTCGGCGGGTTCGCGAGCATCACGGCGTGGCGGTCCACGGTGCGGCGCGGCGGCACGGCGGCCGACTACGTGAAGACCCGCGTGCTGCGGCTCGCGCAGCCGGCACTGCCGCTCTTCCTGTTCTACGTCGTCGTCATCGGCGGCGCGACGCTGCTCGCGATCGCCCCCGAACTCGTCGCGACCGTCGTCGTGGGCGCGGGAGCCCCGCTCTGGTTCATCGCGGCGTACACGCTCTGCCAGACCCTCATCCCCGTCATGGTGCGGCTCCACGAACGCGCGGCCTGGCCGACGCTCGGGGTGCTGCTGCTCGGCGTGATCCTCGTGGATGCCGTCCGCTTCGGCTTCGACGTGAAGCAGGTCGGCTACCTCAACATGTTCTTCGTCTGGCTGCTCGTGCAGCAGCTGGGCTTCTGGTACGCCGACGGGTGGTTCACGCGTCGGCGGTGGTGGCAGCTCGTCGCCATCGTCGTCGCGTGCTACGCCGCCCTCGCCGCGCTCACGTTCGTCGGGCCGTATAACACCGACCTGCTCGACATGCTCAACCCGCCGACGCTCCCGCTCGTGCTGCTCGGACTCGCCCAGGCGTGCCTCCTGCGCCTGCTGCGGCCGGCTCTCGCGATGCTCATGTCGACCCATCCCGCACGCGCCGTGGTGTTCCTCGTCGGCACCCGGCTCATGACGATCTACCTGTGGCACCTGCCGGTCATCATCATCGTCGCAGGGGTCGGACTGCTCATCCCCGGCGCCAGCCCCGAGCCCTCGTCGCCCGCCTGGTGGTGGTCGCGCATCCTGGTCTACCTGCTCGTGCTCGGCGTGCTGTTCGCGCTCTCGCTCGTCGTGGGCCGTTGGGAGCAGCCGATCGAAGCGGGGCCGACGCCGCCGATCTGGGTCGTCGTCGTGGCGGCGGCGCTCACCTTCGCGCCGACGTTCCTCGTGATCGAGTACTTCCTCGGTCTAGGCCTCGCGATCGCGGGGGCCGCATGCCTCGGAGTCGCGATCCTGCTGCTCGGCCGGTGGCCGCAGCGATGGGGGTCCACCGTCACGGTGGACGCAGCGCGTTCGCGTACGTCGGTCTAGAAGATCGGTCTAGAAGCCGAAGTCTCCGCCGCCGAAGTCGCCGCCGAAGTCCGACCCGTAGTCGCCGCCGGCATCCACCGACGCGTCAGCGTTATCACCCGACGCATCGCCGGCTTCCGAACCGCCGTACCCGCCGTCCCACGGCAGGAACGCGCTGACGAGCGCCGAGCCGACGACGTAGCCGGCGACCGTGCCGAGCAGCGAGGCCCCCAGCATCTGCCCGAAGCTCGGGCCGCCGAGGCTGCGCTCGAGCGAGCCGGGCTCGCGCATCTCTTTGCGGGTCGCCGCACGGGCGAGGGTGGCCGGCTCGCTCGACAGCGGTCGTTCGCCGGTGCCGGAGCCCCTGCTGAGCTCCTCGTAGACCTGGGCTCGCTGCGCCTCACTGAGGCGCGAGAACGCCTCGGCATGCACCTGCTCGATCGTCTCGGGCGGGGCGGTGCGGAGGAGGTACCGGTAGCGCTCGACGGCACGCTCGTCTTCGGTCGGCGGACGGCGACGCTGCGGGGCCGCGGGGGCGGCCTCCTGCTCGTCCGCTCCGAAGAGCCTGTCGAGGAATCCCATGTCAGTGACGATAGATTCCCCGTCTGAACG
This sequence comes from Pseudolysinimonas sp., assembly GCF_057350545.1. Taxonomy (NCBI): domain Bacteria; kingdom Bacillati; phylum Actinomycetota; class Actinomycetes; order Micrococcales; family Microbacteriaceae; genus Pseudolysinimonas; species Pseudolysinimonas sp. The sequence continues at coordinate 6,789 of NZ_JBMRCP010000068.1, forward strand.
GCTGCTGAAGCGCCGCTGGGGATCAGCCTGCGCTGGGCTGACCGGATGCCGGGGGCGCCGATGCGACGGTGACCGTCTCGACCTCGTTCGGGATCACGATCCACGCGATGACGTAGAAGATCAGCTGCGGACCCGGGAGCAGCAGCGAGACGACGGCGAGCACGCGCACGAGGGTGACGTCCCACCCGAAGCGGCGGGCGAGGGCGGCGCACACGCCCGCGAGGACGCGGCCGGTGCGGGGTCGACGGAGTTCGCTCATGACTCCATCGTGCAAGTGCCCGTCGGGTGCGACCAGGGGGCTACCCCCCGGATCGCTCCCCCGCCTCGTCTGCGTGGCCCTCCGCGAGCACCTCGCCCGGTGAGACGTCGAGAGGATGCGCGACCTCGTCACGCCCCATCCGGAAGACGACGAGCACGACGACCGCGAGGACGATCGGCACCAACCCTGCGACGAGGAACGTCGGCCCGAAGCCGATCAGCTCGCCGACCGGACCGGCGATCGCCATCGAGATGGGCATGAACGCGAGCGACACGAAGAAGTCGAGGCTCGACACCCGCCCGAGCATCTCCGAGGGCACCCGGCGCTGCAGGAGCGTGCCCCAGATGACCTGCCCCCACGCGAACGCGACGCCGATGACGAGCCCCGCCGCCGTCATGAGCCACAGCTGGTCGGTGAGTCCCATCACCGCGAGGGGGATCGTGCCGAGACCCCACGCGAGGTTCATCACCGTGAGGTAGCGCCGCGGCAGTCGGAACGAGGCGACGACGATGGCCGCGACCGCGCCGCCGACACCGTAGGCGGCGAGCACGAGCGCGTACGACTCCGCACCGCCGCCCGTCTGCGCGGTCACCGCGAACGGCAGCAGCACCTCGAGCGGCCCGATGACGACGAGCACCCAGAGCGACGCGAAGAGGAGCGTGCCGAGCAGCCACGGCGTGCGCACCATGTACCGCACGCCGTCGCGGATGTCGACGAGCACGTCGGTGATCGGATGCCGCCCCGACGCGCCGGAGAAGTCGCGTCGCACCGGCGTCGTGCGCAGCGCGAGCAGCGCCGCGGCCGCTCCGAGCTGCAGCACCGCCACGACGAGGAACGCCATCGCGGGCGACGCGATCACGATGACCGCGCTCGCGAGCAGCGGGCCGGCGGCCGACACGATCGTCGGGCGCAGCATCCCCTCGATACCGTTCGCCGGCAGCAGGTCGTCGGCGGACAGGATCGACGGCAGGAGTGCCGAATAGGCGGGATAGAAGAAGCCGTCGACGGCGCCGAGCACGAACGAGATCACGGCGAGGTGCCAGACCTCGACGACGCCGGTGAGACCGAGCACGGCGGCCGTGCCGAAGCCGAGCACCTTCGTCGCCTCGACGGCGACGAGGATGCGCTTCTGCGGGATGCGGTCGGCGATCGCGCCGGCGACGAGCACTGCGGCGATGAGCCCGAGCGCGTTGAGTGCGGCGACGAACGAGAGGTCGCTCGGCGATCCGCCGAGGGCCTTCACCTCGAAGACGAGGGCCACGATCCAGGTCCCGGCACCCAGCAGCGACACCACGAGCGCACCGGTCAGAATGCGGTACTGCGCCGTGCGGAACGGCCGCAGCGCCCGGGGGAGCTTCACGGCCATGACGCCCAAGCTACCGGGAACCGGCGACGCGACGGAGCGTAGGCTGGATCGATCATGAAGGTGATGACCGAGGCCGACATCCGCGGCTCCCTCGTCAACGCGGCCCCCGGCGAGGCGCAGCGGATGCCTCTCCCGGGGCTGCATGAAGTCGTCTGGGCCGACCGCGAGTACCTCGGCTGGCGCGACCCCGGTTCACCGCTGCGCGGGTATCTCGTCTATTGGAGCGGCGAGCGGCCGATCGGCATCGCCCTGCGCGCCTCCGAGGTGCGGCTGCGTCCCGGGTCGGCGATCTGCTCGCTCTGCAATACCCCGCAGCCGGCCGGCCAGGTCACGATGTTCAGCGCCGTCCGCGCGGGAGACGCGGGTCGCGCCGGCAACTCCGTCGGCACCTACATCTGCGCCGACCTCGCGTGCTCGCTGCTCATCCGCATCGCGCCGACCTCGACCTACGACGGGATGCCGGCCGCCTCCGACATGATCGCCGCGCGCTCGGCGGGGCTCGCGGCCCGCGTGCGCTCGTTCGGCGGCCGCGTGCTCGAGTCGGCCGCCTAGCGGCCGACGGCCGTCCAGCCCGCGATGCGCGGCAGGACCCGACGCATGTAGGGCCCCCACGCGACGCGCACGACGGCCGCGACGATCGGGCCGCGGCCGGGGAGCGACGTGAAGGAGTAGGTCCACGCGATCGATGATCCCTCGCCGTCCGCTCCGACGCGCCACTCGGAGCGTCCGCCCGCCACGAGACGCCCGAAGAGCCCGGTGAACCGGGACAGGTCGTACGCGAAGAGCGGCGCCTGCGCCGACGTGAGCGTCTCGACGACGGTGCCGCCGTCGGAGAGCACGAGGGTGCGGGTGCGCCCCGCCGCATCCCACGAGCCGGACTGGTCGCGCACGTCGACGACGGCGGGCAGCACGCCCCAGCGCGGATAGAAACGCGACGGATCGTGCTCGCGGAGGCGCGCGAAGACGACGTCGGGATGCGCCGCGACGTACGCGGTGGCGGTAGCGGATCGCGTGCTCACGGCGGGGATTCGGAGCCGTGGGCCGCGGAGGATCGGATCAGTCGAGCCGCTCGAGCAGATGGAACGGGATCATGAGCGACGCCGCCACCGCGAGGATGCCGGCGCCGAAGCCCCAGATCATCCAGCCCTCGGGGAAGGCGAATGCGTAGCCGAACAGCGCCAGTCCGCCGACGAACAGGGCGAGCGAGACGAGGAACGCGAACACCTTCATGCGCTCATGTTAGCGGCCGTCGAGCGTTGCGCGGCGGGGCTCGTCGGCGAGCTCGGCCACGACACCGGGAAGCTGCGCGCAGAGGTCGAGGATCGTGAACGGACCGCCGCTCGAGGCCCGACGGGCCGCCTCGCCGTGGATCCACGCGGCCGCGGCGGCGAGGGGCGCGAGGGCGGCGTGACCGTCGATCGCGGCGTGGTTCGTCGCGACGAGCGCTCCCAGCACGCCGGCGAGGGCATCCCCGGCCCCCGCGGTCGCGAGCCACGGCGTCGCGTTCCGCACCCGGAGCGTGTCGCCGCCGGGCGCGACGACGAGGGTCTCGGCGCCCTTGAGCAGCACGGTCGCGTCGAGGTCGTCGGCCGCGCGTCGGGCCGCGGACTCGCGGTCGGCGAGCACCTCATCCTTCTCGACCCCGAGCAGTCGTGCGAGCTCCCCCGCGTGCGGGGTCACCACGACCGGTCCGGTCGCACGCGCGCGGAGGTCGAGGCCCCCGGCGTCGAGCACTGTCGGACTGCCGTCCTCGAGCGCTGTCTCGAGCAGCAGCCTCGCGAGCTCGTCGCGCTTCGACGCATCCTGTCCCGATCCGATGACCCAGGCCTGCACGCGACCGGCGGCCGTGACGGCCTCGGGTCGGTGCTGCAGCACGAGTCGCGTCGCGCGACCCGGGCC
>NZ_JBMRCP010000069.1:0-7775 GCF_057350545.1 Pseudolysinimonas sp.
AGGGTGGGGAAGGTCGAGGTGGGGGGCGACGCTCCGATCTCGGTGCAGACGATGTGCACGACGCCAACCGCGGACATCAACGCGACCCTGCAGCAGATCGCCGAGCTCACGGCATCCGGATGCGACATCGTGCGCGTCGCGGTGCCGAGCCAGGACGACGCGGGTGTGGTGCACATCATCGCGAAGAAGAGCCAGATTCCGGTCATCGCCGACATCCACTTCCAGCCGAAGTACGTCTTCCAGGCGATCGACGCGGGCTGCGCGGCGGTGCGCGTGAACCCGGGCAACATCCGCAAGTTCGACGACCAGGTCGGGGCGATCGCGAAGGCGGCGCAGGCCGCAGGCGTGAGCCTCCGCATCGGGGTGAACGCGGGCTCGCTCGACCCGCGCCTGCTGGAGAAGTACGGCAAGGCCACCCCCGAGGCGCTCGTCGAGAGCGCGGTCTGGGAGGCGAGCCTCTTCGAGGAGCACGACTTCCACGACTTCAAGATCTCGGTCAAGCACAACGATCCGATCGTCATGGTGAAGGCCTACCGGCAGCTCGCCGCGGCAGGCGACTGGCCGCTGCACCTCGGGGTGACGGAGGCCGGGCCTGCGTTCCAGGGCACCATCAAGAGCGCGACGGCGTTCGGCATCCTGCTCTCGGAGGGGATCGGCGACACCATCCGCGTCTCGCTGTCCGCCCCGCCCGCCGAGGAGGTCAAGGTCGGGCTGCAGATCCTGCAGTCGCTCAACCTCCGCGAGCGGAAGCTCGAGATCGTCTCCTGCCCGTCGTGCGGGCGCGCCCAGGTCGACGTGTACACGCTCGCAGAAGACGTCACGGAGGGGCTCAAGGGCCTCACCGTGCCCATGCGTGTCGCCGTGATGGGCTGCGTCGTCAACGGCCCCGGCGAGGCGCGCGAGGCCGACCTCGGTGTCGCGTCGGGCAACGGCAAAGGCCAGATCTTCGTCAAGGGCGAGGTCATCAAGACCGTGCCCGAGGCCGACATCGTGAAGACGCTCATCGAGGAGGCGCAGCGCCTCGCGGCCGAGATGCCCCCCGGGGAGCTCGGCACCCCCGAGGTCGTCACGGTCTGATCCGTCTGCGGAGCGAGGTTCGCTCCGCATCCTCGCGAGGGGTCGCTGTTTGGGCGATTCCGTGAGGTGGCTGAAGTGCTGGTCAGGCAGCAGGGGAGCCAGCGCGAGCGCCCGACAGCGACCCCTCGCGAAGTAGGCGGGAGCAGTCCGCCCGAGAACTAGGGTGGATGGGTGCCCACCCGTCTCACCCACCTGTTCGTCCGCACGCTGCGCGAAGATCCCTCCGACGCGGAGGTGACCTCGCACCGGCTGCTCGTGCGCGCCGGCTACATCCGTCGGCAGGCGCCCGGCATCTTCGCCTGGCTGCCGCTCGGGCTGCGCGTGCGCGCGAAGGTCGAGAAGGTCATCCGCGAGGAGATGGCGGCCGCCGGTGCGCAGGAGGTGCTGTTCCCCGCGCTTCTGCCGCGTGAGCCCTACGAGGCGACCGGACGCTGGGAGGAGTACGGCGACGGGATCTTCCGCCTGCAGGACCGCAAGGGTGCCGACTACCTGCTCGCGCCGACCCACGAGGAGGTCTTCACGCTGCTCGTGAAAGACCTCTACTCGTCGTACAAGGACCTGCCCCTCACGATCTTCCAGATCCAGGACAAGTACCGCGACGAGGCCCGGCCGCGCGCCGGGCTCCTCCGGGGTCGCGAGTTCTCGATGAAGGATGCCTACTCGTTCGATGCGACCGACGCCGGGCTCGACGCGTCGTACCAGAAGCAGCGCGACGCCTACGAGCGCATCTTCGCCCGTCTCGGACTCGAGTACGTCATCGTGCAGGCCGACGCCGGAGCGATGGGCGGCTCGCGCTCCGAGGAGTTCCTGCACCCCACGCCCATCGGCGAAGACACCTTCGTGCGCTCGCAGGGCGGGTACGCGGCCAACGTCGAGGCGTACACGACGCTTCCGCCGGTCGTGGATGTCGACGTCGCGACCCTGCCTCCCGCGAAGGTGCTGCCCTCGCCGAACACCCCCACCATCCAGACCCTCGTCGACCTCGCCAACGCGGAGTACCCGAAGCCCGGGCACGCCTGGACGGCCGCCGACACGCTCAAGAACGTCGTGCTCGCGCTCACCCACCTCGACGGCTCGCGCGAGATCGTCGTCGTCGGTGTGCCCGGCGACCGCGAGGTCGACATGAAGCGTGCCGAGGTCGCGTTCGCCCCCGCCGAGGTCGAGGCGGCGACGGAAGACGACTTCCGCCGCTACCCGTCGCTCGTGAAGGGCTACATAGGACCCTGGAGCGCGCTCGGCCCGATCCTCGGCGCCGAGTCGGCGACGAACATCCGCTTCCTCCTCGACCCGCGCGTCGTCGACGGCACCTCGTGGGTGACCGGCGCCAACGAAGACGAGAAGCACGTCTTCGGCCTCGTCGCCGGCCGCGACTTCACGGGCGACGGCTGGGCCGAGGTCGCGGCGGTGCGCGAGGGCGACCCCGCGCCCGACGGCTCCGGACCGGTACACCTCGCACGCGGCATGGAGATCGGCCACGTCTTCCAGCTCGGCCGCAAGTACGCCGAAGCTCTCGACCTCAAGGTGCTCGACGAGAACGGCAAGCTCGTGACCGTCACGATGGGCTCCTACGGCATCGGCGTCACGCGCATCCTCGCGGCGATCGCCGAAGCGACGGCGGATGAGCGCGGACTGCTGTGGCCGAAGGAGGTCGCGCCGTTCGACGTGCACGTCGTCGCGACCGGCCGCGACGAGGTCGCATTCGAGGTCGCCGAGCAGGTCGTCGCGACCCTCGAGGACGCCCGCTACGACGTGCTGTTCGACGATCGCCCGAAGGTGTCGCCCGGGGTGAAGTTCGGCGACGCCGAGCTGCTCGGCGTGCCGACGATCGTGATCGTGGGCCGCGGTGCCGCCGACGGGATCGTCGAGCTCTGGGATCGGCGCACGAACGAGCGCACCGAGGTGCCGGTCGCCGAGCTGCTCGCGCGCCTGGGCTAGGCCCGCTTCACCGGCACGAGTCCGCGATCGCGTCGTCGAGTCCTGCGAGTCCGGGGGAGGCCGCGATCTCCGCGCCGATCCGGGTGCTCGCGGCGCGGTAGGAGGGGTTCTCGAGCACCGCGGTGACGGCGTCGCACACGCTCCGCGGCTCCGGGCTGTCGGTGCGCAGGTTGATCCCGGCACCCGACCACGCGACGCGCGTCGTGGTCTCGAGCTTGTCCTCGGTCGTGCCCGCGGCCACGATCGGCACGCCGTGCTCGAGCGCGTAGTGCAGCCCGCCGTAGCCGCCGTTCGTCACGAACGCGGCGAGACGGGGAAACAACAGGTCGTAGGGCAGGTACTCGGCCACCCGGACGTTCGACGGCAGCGGTCTCGGTAGGGAGCCCAGGGGGCGACCTCCGGTCGAGACGACGACGAGCACGTCGTCGTCGGCGAGCCCCTCGATGGTCGGGAGGATGAGCTGCGACAGGTCGTCGTTGGCGATCGTGCCCTGCGTGACGTGCACGATGGGTCGACCGCCGTCGAGGTCCTTCCACCACGCGGGCGTCCGCGACTCCGACGCCGCCGTGCGCGAGAGGGGCCCGACGAACCGCACGTTGGGGCGGGGATGCCGCAGCGGGTACTCGAAGCCGGGCACGGTGAACTGGAGGAGGAGGTCGCTGCGTGAGGCCGGGTCGAAGAGCGCCAGATCGGCGGTGCTCCCGGTGCCGAACGCCTCGCGCCGTGCCTCGCGCGCGGCGGCGATGACCGGAGCGAAGACGATCCGCTCGGCGGTGAAGCGCAGGAACGCGTTGCGCAGGCGCCCGAACGGACCGGGCAGCGGGGGGATGCCGAGGCCGAACGGCGCGACGTCCGGATCCTCGACCGAGAGCGGCACGATGCCGAGCGTGATGATCGCGGGACGCTCCGACCGTGGACGCGTGGCGAGGAGCGCCGCGCCGAAGAACATCGACTCGGTGACGACGACGTCGACGGGCCGGTCGGCGATCGCGGCGTCGACGGCGCTCAGCTGAGCGGGCGCGGGCTTGACGAACAAGTTGGTGAGTGAGAACCGCACCTCGGGGACACCGCGCAGCGACGCGCGCTCGGGAAAGGCGTCGTTCGGGTGGTCGAGGTCGATGTCCGCCTCGGCCGGCAGCGGGACGAACTCCGCTCCGGTCGCGGCGACCCGGTCGGCGTAGGCGCGGCCGGTGAGAACTCGCACGTCATGGCCGGTGGTGACGAGGTGACGTGCCGCGGCGAGCGACGGGACGACGTGGCCGTGGGCCGGCGTGCAGGTGATGAGGATCGAGGCCATGGGGTGCTCCTGAGGTCGTGGGTCTGTTGATTGGCTTGCGATAGTATTCACTACCCGAGTAAGGTAGTCAATATGGCTCCACGTGCTTCGACGGAACGTCGCCCCTATCGCTCGAGCTTGCGTGCCGAGCAGGCGGCCGAGACGAGAACGCGCGTCCTCACCGCCGCGGCCGCCGAGTTCGCGCGTCGGGGCTACGCGGGCACGAGCATCCCGGCGATCGCCACCGCCGCGGGCGTGTCCGCCGAGACCGTGAAGCTGCAGGGTGCCAAGCACGAGCTCCTGCTGTCGGCGTTCGAGCTCACCTTCGCGGGGCGCGAGGGCGACGCTCCGATCGCCGACGACGCGCACATCCAAGCCGCCGTCGCCGAGCTCCCCGCGGGCGAGCTGGCCGCGTTCTTCGCGGCGACCGCCGCATCCTTCAGCCGACGCGGTGCCGGGCTGTGGGCGGCCTTCACTGCCGCCGCGCGCGCCGACGACGCCGTCGCCGTCGTGCATCGTGAGCTGCTCGCCCGCCGCCTCGAAGACCACGCCCGCGCCGTCGACCTGCTCGCCGAGCACGGTCTCGTCACGTCGTCGGCACCGCGTGCCGAGCTCGCTGCCGTGCTCGCGCACCTCGCATCGCCCGAGGGCTACCTGCTGCTCGTCGAGGACTACGGCTGGAGCATCGAGCGGTATCGCGATTGGCTCGCGGACGCGGTGATCCGGGCGATCTCCTGACCCCGCCTCGGCTAAGCTCGACCGATGCCCCCGTTTCGGGGCGAAGAGCTGAATAGCGGGAGGCCTGACGTGGACATCGAGCTCGGCGTTCTGCGCAATCTGGAGCGCGAGCGGGAGATCCCGTTCGACGAGCTGGTGGGCATCATCGAACAGGCGATCCTGACCGCCTACCTCAAGCACACCGAGCGCACCCCCGAGTCGGGCGCGCGCGTCGAGCTCGACCGCAAGAGCGGGCACGTGACGGTCTACGTGCCCGAACTCGACGACGACGGCGAGGTCATCGGCGAAGCCGTCGACAGCCCCGAAGACTTCGGTCGCATCGCGGCCTTCGCGGCGAAGCAGGTCATCAACCAGCGGCTGCGCGACATCGGCGACGACAAGGTGTTGGGCGAGTTCCGCAACCGCGAGGGCGACATCGTCGCCGGAGTCATCCAGCAGGGGCCGAACCCGCGGATGATCCACATCGACCTCGGCACCGTCGAGGCGGTCCTGCCGCCCGAGGAGCAGGTCCCCGGCGAGGACTACTCGCACGGCACGCGCATCCGCGTGTACGTGACGAGCGTCAGCAAGGGGCTGCGCGGCCCGTCGATCACCGTGAGCCGCACGCATCCCGGTCTCGTGCGCAGGCTGTTCGCGCTCGAAGTTCCCGAGATCGCGTCCGGCGTGGTCGAGATCGCGGCGCTGTCGCGCGAAGCGGGACATCGCACCAAGGTCGCGGTGCGGGCCACCGAGCCGGGCATCAACGCGAAGGGCGCGTGCATCGGCGAGCTCGGGTCGCGGGTGCGTGCCGTCACGGCGGAGCTCAACAACGAGAAGATCGACATCGTCGACTGGTCGGACGACCTCGCGACCTTCGTCGCCAATGCCCTCAGCCCGGCGAAGGTGTCGAGCGCGTTCGTCGTCGACGCGAACCTCAAGGCCGTGCGCGCCCTCGTGCCCGACTTCCAGCTCTCGCTCGCGATCGGCAAGGAGGGCCAGAACGCCCGCCTCGCCGCGAAGCTCACGGGAGCGCGGATCGACATCCAGCCCGACTCCGTCATGGAGTCCTGAGCACGTTCCGACGACCGCAGCGAGGTGGGGGTAGGATGGAAGCCGTTCGAACCTGCCTGGGTTGCCGGCAGCGCGCTCCCCGCTCCTCGCTTCTGAGGGTCGTCGCGCGCGACGGACGAGCGGTGGCGGATGCCGCGGCTCGACTTCCGGGCAGGGGGGCGTGGTTGCATCCAGACCCTGGATGCCTCGACGCCGCGGTCAGGAAGCGCGCCTTCGGGCGGGCCCTCCGCACCGCGATCACCACGGAATCCCTCCACACGGAATTCCTTCCCCACATGTCAGAACTCCATGAATGGACTGATCGGCACATGGACAACTAATGAGCGACTCGGAATGAGTTCCCTCACCCTTTGACGTCCCCTCCTGTTCCGGATTTCCGGAGAACCGGGTGGGGACCCGGAAACAGGAGAATTGTGGCCAACCCACGAGTTCACGAAATCGCCGCCGAACTCGGCGTCGAATCGAGCCTCGCCCTTGCGAAGCTCAAAGACATGGGCGAGTTCGTCAAGAGCGCGTCCAGCAGCATCGCCCCGCCCGTCGCGCGCAAGCTGAAGGCGGCGCTCGAGGCCGACGGACACAAGGCGCCCGCCGCCGTCCCCGGCCCCGCCAAGGCGCCCGCCGCTCCGAAGCCCGCCGCCGCGAAGCCGGCCCCCGCTCCGTCGGAGGCGCCTGCGGCTCCTGCCGTCGAGGCCCCGGCCGCGCCCGCCTCCGACGCTCAGGCGCCGCCCGCGGACGCCCCGTCGGCCACGTCCGACGCCGGTGGCGACGCCGCCCGTCCCGGTGCCCCCGGCATCCCGCGCCCGGGCAACAACCCGTACGCGTCGAGCCAGGGCATGTCGCGTCCCGGCGCCCCGCGTCCCGGTGGTGCGCCGGGCGCTCCCGGCATCCCGCGTCCCGGCAACGACCCGTTCGCGAGCAACCAGGGAATGCCGCGCCCCGGCGGCGGCGGACCCCGCCCGATGGCGCCGCGCCCCGGTGCCCAGCGTCCCCTCGCGCCCGGTCAGCGGCCCGCCCCCGGCGCCGGCGGGCGGCCCGGATTCCAGCAGCGGCCCGGCGGCCCCGGCCGTCCCGGCGGCGCTCCCGGCGGCTTCCAGCGACCCGGCGGCGCTCCCGGTGGTGGCGGCGGATTCGCCGGCCGCCCGGGTGGTGGCGGCGGTCGCAGTCGCGGCCCCGGTGGTGGCACCGCGGGTGCGTTCGGCAAGGGCGGCGGCAAGAGCCGTGCCCGCAAGTCGCGTCGTACGAAGCGCGCCGAGTTCGAGATGCGGGAGGCCCCGACGATCGGTGGCGTGAGCGTTCCCCGCGGTGACGGCACGACCGTCATCCGGATGCGCCGCGGAGCCTCGATCGCCGACTTCGCCGAGAAGATCGAGCAGATGACGGGCTTCACCGTCCTGCCCGGCACGCTCGTGACGGTGCTCTTCGCCCTGGGCGAGATGGCGACCGCGACCGAGTCGCTCGACGAGTCCACCTTCGAGGTGCTCGGTGCCGAACTCGGCTACCGCGTGCAGGTCGTCTCGCCGGAAGACGAAGACAAGGAGCTCCTCGAGGGCTTCGACATCGACCTCGATGACGAAGACGACCCGGACGACCTCGAGATCCGTCCGCCGGTCGTCACCGTCATGGGCCACGTCGACCACGGAAAGACCCGACTGCTCGACGCGATCCGCGAGGCGAACGTCGTCGCGGGCGAAGCCGGCGG
>NZ_JBMRCP010000002.1:0-18850 GCF_057350545.1 Pseudolysinimonas sp.
CGAGGCCGGCATGTGGCTGACCGCCACCAACAAGTCCTACGATCTCGCCTATGCGCGGGAGGCGAACGGCGTCGGCGGGCGGCTGCACCACGTCACCTTCGCCCTCGACAGCCGGGAGGCGATCCTGCAGGCGGCCGACACCTTCCTTGAGGCCGGCGTGCCGATCGAGAACGGCCCGCACAAGCACGCCATCCAGCAGACCTTCTTCCTCTACGTCTGGGAGCCCGGCGGCAACCGCCTCGAGTTCGCCAACGCCGGCGCCCGCCTCATGCTCGCGCCGGACTGGAAGACCATCGAGTGGACCGAGGCGGAGCGCAAGAAGGGGCAGGCGTGGGGGATGCAGACCATCTCCACCTTCCACACGCACGGCACTCCTCGTCTCCCGGGTCAGGACTGAGTTACTCGGGGAGCGAGGGCCGGGGGCGGTCCACGGAGTGAAGAGAGCGGGGACCCCTACCCCGATTCACTCCGCGAACCGCCCCCGGCCCTCGCTGCGCTCGGCCGACCTCGCGGGTTGAGTGCCGCGCGCAGCGCGGTGTATCGAAACCCTCCGGTGAGTGAAGGGGGCGACAATGGCCGGACGCAACTCAGGAGAAACCCGAGGCGAGGGACGTCGTCGCCCCGCGGGGCCACGAATCTCCTGAGTTGGAGCCCGACGAGGCCCCCACCACGAAGTGACGTCCCGTCTGGTGGGCTGGTGTCCTTGCGCCGGGGTGAGGGATGCCGGAGGATTGTCAAACGGATTGTTGACGATCTGTAGGGAAGGGCGACGGCGCATGGGGTCTCTCACGGTGGAGCAGGACATCCGTACCGGGTTGTTCATCGACGGACAGCACCGACAGACGACGGACCGCATCGAGGTGTACGACCCCTCGAGCCCGAGCACCGTCGTCGGTACGGCCGCCGCCGGTACCCGACAAGACGCGCTCGACGCCGTCGCCGCCGCCAAGGCCGCCTACCGGGGCTGGTCGCGCATGACACCGCAGGAGCGCGCGAAGCGCATCGCCGCCGCCATGGAGGGCATGGAGGACTACCGCGACGAGGATGCGCGCGTGCTCACCCTCGAGAACGGCAAGCCGTTCATGGAGTCGTGGGTCGACTTCCTCGTGCTCAGCATCCGCACCGGCATGGCGCTCGAACTCGCCGACGAGGTCGACGAGGAGAAGGTGCTCAAAGGCCCGCCGGTCACGACGACCGTCATGCACCAGCCGCTCGGAGTCGTCACGATCATCGTGCCGTTCAACTGGCCGATCGCGATCCTCGGGGCGTCGCTGCCGCACGCCCTCCTCGCCGGCAACACCGTGATCGTCAAGCCGCCGCCCTCGACGCCGCTCGCGATGTCGCGCGCCATCGCCCGCATCGCCGAGAAGCTCCCGCGCGGCGTGCTCAACGTCATCACCGGACGCGACGCCGAGATGGCGCCGATCATCCAGAACACGGATGTCGCGAAGGTGTGCTTCACCGGCAGCATCGGCGGCGGCAAGAAGATCGCCGAGATGGCATCCCAGACCCTCACCCGCGTGACGCTCGAGCTCGGCGGTAACGACGCGGCGATCATCTTCGACGACGCCAAACTCGACGACCAGGCCTTCGACCGGCTGTACCAGGGCATCTTCGACACCGCCGGGCAGGTGTGCATGAACGCGAAGCGGATCTACGTGCACCGCAACCGGTTCGACGAGGTCGTGAAGGGACTCTCCGACCGGCTCGAGCGCGTCGTGCTCGGGCACGGACTCTCCGAAGGCACCACGATGGGCCCGCTCCACCAGGCCCGGCAGAAGGAGTACGTCGACTCGCTCATCGAGGAGGCCCGCGCGTCCGGGGCCGAGGTGCGGGAGTTCGGCTCGTGGCCCAGCGACCTGCCCGACGGTCAGTTCGTTCGGCCCGCGCTCGTGCTCGACCCCGATCCGACGCTGCGGGTCGTCACCGAAGAGCAGTTCGGCCCCGTCGCGCCGATCATCCCCTTCGACACCGAAGACGAGGTCGTGGCGGCCGCCGACGACACCTGGGGTGGACTGTGCGCCTCCGTGTGGTCGGCCGACCCCGAGCGCGTTCGCCGCGTCGCGAAGCAGCTGCAGGTGGGCATGGTGTTCGTCAACGACCACGGCGCGAACCGGCTCGACCTGCGCGCCCCGTTCGGCGGGATGCGCGCCTCGGGCTCCGGGCGTGAACAGGGGATCGAAGGCATCCGCGACTTCCAGGACACCCGCTCCATCGGGAACCTGCACGTCGACGCGGTCTGACCCGACGGTCGAGTGAGATCGCTCGACCGGCTACAACAGGTCGGCGATCGCGTCGAAGACCGCACGAGGGTCTTCGTGGTGGAGCGAGTGCCCCAGCCCGGAAAGACGCCGCACGTCCCAGCCTTCCGCGGCGAGTTGCTCGGGCAGCGGGTCCGGCACGACGAAGCGGGCGTCCTCGGAGAGCACGACCGTCGAGGGGATCGTCGATGAGCTCGCGGGCCGTGACCACGTCGCGACGGCCGCAAAGACCCGCAGCGCCATGGGGCGGTCCCATCGGGCGTGGGCGGCGTCGACGCGCGACTGGTTCTCGGCGGTCAGCGCGGATGGCCGCACCCCGCGCCGCGTGAACGCGATGACGAGCGGGAGCAGCAACGGGATGTGCAGCACGAGCCACCCGCGGACGCCGGTCGGCAGGGCGAGCCGGAACCCGGGATCGAGATAGACGGCCCGCTTCGGGGCGAGTTCGGCGACGACCTGCGCGACGACGGGGCCGCCGAGGGAGTGCGACACGATCAGGTCGAGCCCGCGGGGGAGGGTGTCGATCAGATCCCCCGCGAAGTCGCGCACCTCGTACGAGTCGCTGCGCGGGCTCTCGCCGTGACCCCGCAGGTCGAGCATCGTGACCGTGTAGTCGCCGGTGGCGGCGAGCAACCCCGCCAGGTCGTGCCAGGTCGTGCCGTCGTCGGCGAGGCCGTGCACGAGCGCGGCACGTCGGGGCCCGCTGCCGACGGTCGCCGTGTGCAGTCTCATGTTCGCTCGCTCAGACGTGGAGCGTCTCGTTGAGCGCGACGGCGGCGCCCGTGCGGGGGAGGGCTTCGACGGCGCCGGTGGCGGAGTTGCGGCGGAAGAGGATGCCGTCCACCCCGCTCAGCTCGGCGGCCTTCACGAGGCGCGGCTCCTCGCCGGGCACGAGGAGGGTGAGCTTCGTGCCCGCGGTGACGTAGAGGCCCGCCTCGACGACGCAGTCGTCGCCGATCGAGATGCCGACGCCCGAGTTGGCGCCGAGCAAGGAGCGTTCGCCGATCGACACGCGGTGCGTGCCCCCGCCCGAGAGGGTGCCCATGATCGACGCGCCGCCGCCGATGTCGGAGCCGTCGCCGACGACGACCCCTTGCGAGATGCGGCCCTCGATCATCGAGGCGCCGAGGGTGCCGGCGTTGTAGTTGACGAAGCCCTCGTGCATCACGGTCGTGCCGGGCGCGAGGTGGGCGCCGAGCCGCACGCGCGCGGGGTCGGCGATGCGTACGCGCGACGGCGTGAGGTAGTCGACGAGCCGCGGGAAACGGTCGACGCCGAGCGACGAGATGCCGGCGCGCTGCAGGGCGGGGCGCAGCCGGTCGAACGCCTCGGGCAGCATCGGGCCCGCGGTCGTCCAGGCGACGATCGGCAGGTGCGCGAAGACGCCGTCGAGGTTGAGCTCGTTGGGCAGGACGAGCAGGTGGGAGAGCGCGTGGAGCCGCAGGTAGGCGTCGGTCGTCGAATCCGGCGCCTCGTCGAGGTCGATGCCCAGCGACACGTGCTCGACGTGCACCTCGCGACGCTCGTCGGGGCCGAGGTGCGGCGCGAGCTCGGCGGGCAGCTCGTGCGACGTCGGCTCGTGCATCGATGGTGCGGGGTACCAGGTGTCGAGCACCGTCCCGTCGGCGGCGATCGTCGCGAGCCCGTGGCCCCAGACCTGACGTGACGCGGAGCTCATGGCTCCAGGTTATCCGTCGGCGAAGGCGCGCCGGATCGTCCCGTCATCGGCCCCGGACTGCAGCAGCAGCACGAGCAGCAGCCGCGCCTTCGCCCCGTCGAGGTCGCCCGACGGAATCAGCCCGGCATCCATGAGGTCGCGCTCCGATCCGGGGAACGCACCGACGTTCTCGTAGAGCTCGCCCGCCCCGGTGCGCGACGCGAAGACGACGGGGATCCGGGATGCCGCCTCGCGCACGGCGGGCAGCGACGTCTCGGCGACGTGGCCGGCCCCGAAGGTCTCGAGCACGAGGCCTGCCGCCCCCGTGGCGACGGCGGCCGTGATGAGCGCGGGGTCGTCGCCGAGCGTGAGCCGCACGAGCGCGACGGCGGGCAGCGGGCCGTCACCGAACGGCACCGCGGCGGGACGACGTCGGCGGGCGAGGGGGAGCCGCACGCGGTCCTCGACGAGCCACCCGATCGCGCCGAGCGACGGCGAGCGGAAGGTGCCGGGTGACGACGTGTGCGTCTTGCGCACGTAGCGCGCGAGGTGCACCTCGTCGTTGAGCACGACGAGCACGCCTTGAGCGCGGGCATCGGGGTGGGTCGCGACGCGAAGGGCGCCGAGCAGGTTGGCGGGCCCGTCGGCTCCGGGATGCCCGACATTGCGCATCGCGCCCGTCACCACGACGGGACGGTCGCCGCCGAGGGCGACGTCGAGCGCGAACGCCACCTCCTCGAGCGCGTCGGTGCCGACCGTGACGACGACGCCGTCGGCATCCGACGCCTCGATCGCGCGGGCGAGCTCGCGCACGTCGTCGAGGGTGAGGTTCGATGACGGCTGCATACGCACGGTGCGCGGTTCGAGGTCGACGCCCGCGCGTGCACCGAGGTCGCCCGCGATGTCGTCCGCCGTGAGGGTCATCCGCGCCCCCGTGCCGGCCTCGTCGACGGGGGCGGCGATCGTGCCGCCGAGCGCGAGGAGGGCGACGCGGGGCCGGGAACTCATGGGGCCAGGCTAGCCCTGGCTAGGCTCGGGATCGTGCCTCTCGACGCCCCGCCACTCGACCTCGGCGCGTCCGTCGTCGACATCACCCGCCAGCTCGTTGACATCGAGTCGGTGTCGGGGAACGAGAAGGCCCTCGCCGACGCGGTCGAGGCGGCGCTCGCCGCGTTCCCGCACCTCGAGGTGACCCGGGATGCCGACGCCGTCGTCGCCCGCACGACGCTCGGGCGCGCCCGCCGCGTCGTCATCGCGGGACACCTCGACACCGTGCCCGTCAACGACAACCTGCCGTCGCGGCTCGAGGGCGACGTGCTCTGGGGTCGCGGCACCGTCGACATGAAGGGCGGGGATGCGGTGATGCTCAAGCTCGCAGCCGAGCTGCCCGACCCCGGCGTCGACGTCACGTGGGTCTGGTACGACAACGAGGAGGTCGCGAGCCACCTCAACGGCCTCGGCCGTCTCGCGCGCACGCGCCCCGAACTGCTCGACGCCGACTTCGCGGTGCTGTGCGAGCCGTCGAACGGCGAGGTCGAGGGCGGCTGCAACGGCACCCTGCGGGTGGATGTGCGCGTCACCGGCACGCGCGCCCACTCGGCCCGCTCGTGGATGGGGTCGAACGCGATCCACGCCGCCGCGCCGATCCTGCAGCGCCTCGTCGACTACACCCCGCGCGAGGCCGAGGTCGACGGGCTCGTCTACCGCGAGGGGCTCAACGCCGTCGGCGTCCGCGGCGGCGTCGCCGGCAACGTCATCCCCGACGAGTGCGTCGTCGAGGTCAACTACCGCTTCGCACCCGACCGCGACGCCGAGCTCGCCGAACGGCATGTTCGGGATGTCTTCGCCGGCTTCGACGTCGAGGTCACCGACATCGCGGAGGGCGCGCGCCCCGGGCTCACCGATCCGCTCGCGCAGCAGTTCCTCGCGGCTGTCGGGGGAGAGGCACGGCCCAAGTACGGCTGGACGGATGTCGCCCGCTTCGCCGCGCTCGGCATCCCCGCCGTCAACTACGGCCCCGGCGATCCGTCGCTCGCGCACGCCGACGACGAGCGCGTGCCGGTCGACCAGATCCTCCGCTGCGAGCAGGGCCTGCGGGCATGGCTGGCGACGCCCCTCGCGGGTTGAGTGGCGCCGCGCGAAGCGCGACGCGTGTCGAAACCGCACGACGAAGCCGCGGGTTGAGTAGCGACGCGCGAAGCGCGACGCGTGTCGAAACCCTCCTGACGCGAACACCCTGGTGGGGCAAGGTCCTCGCGATCTTCCTCGCCTCGAGGATCGTCACCACGACCATCCTCCTCATCGTCGCGAGCCTCCAGCGCACGAGCGACCGCACCAGCGACCATCCGGGTCTGACCGAGTTCGCGAACATCTGGGACGGCCAGTGGTACTGGCTCATCAACGCCTCCGGCTATCCCGACGAGATCCCGCGCCATGACAACGGCGACGCGAAAGAGAACGCGTGGGCGTTCATGCCCGCTTTCCCCTACCTGCTGCGCCTCTTCACCGTGTTCGGCATCCCGTTCACCGTGATCGCTCCGATCGTCGCGGTGCTCTTCGCGGCCGGCGCCGCGCTCGTCTTCTTCCGCCTCATGGCGCGCTTCCTGCCCCAGGGCTCGGCGCTCTTCGCGACGGCGCTGTTCTGCGTCGCGCCGCTGTCGACGATCCTGCAGGTGTCGTACGCCGAGTCGATGCACCTGTTCCTGCTGTTCCTCGCGCTGCTGCTGCTCGTCGACCGCCGGTACGTGCTGCTCGTCCCCGTCGTGATCGTGATGTCGCTCACCCGGCCGAGTGGGCTCGCGTTCGCGCTCGCGCTGCTGCTGCACCTCGTGCACCGCTTCGTCACGCGGGCTCGCGACCCGTTCCCGTGGCGCGAACGTCTGCAGGTCGTCGCGGTCGGGCTGCTCAGCGCCCTCATGGGCGTCGCGTGGCTGCTCATCGCGTGGGCGGTCACCGGGGAGTTCACCGCCTACACCGACACCGAGTTCGCCTGGCGGCGCGGCTTCGGCATCGAGGGGCACTTCATCCCGTTCGCGCCGTGGGTGCAAGCGGCGCAGTTCTGGTTCGAGCACTGGTGGGGGGTCGAAGGCCCCACCCTCGTCGTGATGGCCGTCGTCGCCGTCATCGCGCTCGCCGGCGCGTTCGCCGCGTTCCTGTTGTCGCCCTGGGCGAAGCGCCTCGGGCCCGACCTGCGCTTCTGGCTCGTCGCCTACGCGCTCTACCTGCTCGCCGTGTTCTTCCCGCAGTCGAGTGTCTTCCGACTTCTCGTGCCGCTCGCCCCGGCACTCGGTGCGCTCGCGGTTCCCACGTCACGGATCTGGCGGGTCGCGCTGCTCGTGGCGGGGGTCGTCGGGCAGGTCGTCTGGACCTACGGGGTGTGGCGGGCCGACGTCTACGACTGGACCCCGCCGTAAGCCGTTCACCCGGGCGCGATTTCGGGTGTCCCCGGTTGTGCGGGATAATGGATCCTTCAGGGCATCCGAAAGGGGAATCTCATGGCTGCGATGAAGCCGCGGACTGTTGACGGGCCGATGGAGGCTGTCAAGGAAGGACGTCTGATCATCGTGCGGGTTCCGCTCGAAGGTGGTGGCCGTCTCGTGGTGTCGGTCAACGACGCCGAAGCGAAGGAACTGTACGAGGCCCTCGGCGGCGTCGTCAACGTCTGACTCCGCCCTCCCGTGGGTTGAGTGCCGCGCGCAGCGCGGTGTATCGAAACCCTCGGGTCAGTCGCTGAGCTTCACGAGCTGCAGCAACCCGTCGCCGACCGGGCTGAGCGCCGCGGCGACGGCATCCGACTCGGAGATCGTCGCGAGCAGCGCACGGAAGTCGGCGACCGTCTCGTCGCGCGCCGCGGGATCGGCGACGCGTCCCCGCCAGAGGGCGTGGGCGACGATCACGATGCCGCCGCGGCGGGCGATGCGCAGGCCGTGCTCCACGTAGTCGAGCAGTGACGCGGGGTCGGCGTCGACGAACACGAGGTCGTACGCGCCGTCGTTCATGCGCGGCAGCACCTCGGCGGCGGTGCCCGTGATGAGGCGGATGCGGTTGGCCGGCACCTGCGCGTCGGCGAACGCCGTGCGGGCGACCTGCTGGTGCTCGAACTCGACGTCGATCGAGGTGAGCACCGCGTTCGGGGCGCCGCGCAGCAGCCAGAGTCCGCTCACGCCGGCGCCGGTGCCGATCTCGACGATCGAATGCACGGTGGATGCCGCGGCCAGGAGTGCGAGCTGGGCGCCCATCGCGGGGGAGATCGCCTCGATCCCGAGCTCCATCGAGTGCTGGCGCGCGTCGGCGATCGCCTCGGGCTCGGAGACGAACTCCTCGGCGAAGCGCCAGCTCATCTCCTTGTCGGCCATTTCTCGAGCGTATCCGCCGAGCCGGTCCGTCTCAGGGAGCGCCACTATCCTGGGGGCGTGTCCTTCGGGCTGACCTTCGACAAGCTGCTGATCATCTTCGTGATCGCGCTCTTCCTGATCGGTCCCGACCGCCTGCCCGCCCTCGCCACGCAGCTCGCCCGCCTCGTGAAGACGCTCCGCGGCTTCGCCGACGGTGCGCGCGACCGCATGCGCGAAGAGATGGGCCCCGAGTTCGACGAGGTCGACTGGCGCAAGCTCGACCCCCGGCAGTACGACCCGCGGCGCATCATCCGCGAGGCGCTGCTCGACGAGGTCGCCCCGCCCGCGAAGCCGGTGTCGCCGAACGGGCCGGCCACGGCATCCGCTCGACCCGTCTACCGCGAGTCCGCGCACGAGCAGCGCATGCGCAAGATGGGCAACCCGCGCATCGCGCCCTTCGACTCCGAAGCCACGTAAGACTTCGGTGGTCGAGTAGCCCGCGCAGCGGGCGTGTCGAGACCAGGCGCGAGGTCTCGACACGCGCCTGCGGCGCTACTCGACCACCGACGATCTAGCGGCGGCGGATGAGCTTCGCGAGGCGGAGGTAGAACATCATCGTGCCGAGGAGCTTCGAGAACTCCGCGCCGGTGCGGGGAAGCTGCAGCACGCCGGTCGCCGACGCGATGGTGTGGGCCTCCACGAAGCGCAGCAGACCCTCGGGTCCGTTGCGACGCCCGAGGCCGGACTGCTTGACGCCGCCCATCGGGGCGTCGACCGACCCGAAGCTGGCGCGGTAGCCCTCGTTGACGTTGACCGACCCGGCCTCGAGCTGCGCGGCGACCTGGTGTCCCCGGGCGTGCGACCCGCTCAGCACGGACGCGTTGAGTCCGTACTCGGAGTCGTTGGCGAGACGCACGGCCTCCTCCGCCGAGTCGACGACGTGCACGGCGACGAGCGCCCCGAACGTCTCGGCCCGGTCGCAGCTCATCTCGCTCGTGACGCCGGTGAGCACCGTCGGCTCGAGGAAGTACGGGCCGAGGTCCGGCCGCGCGCGCCCGCCGACGAGCACGGTGGCCCCCTTCGCGACGGCGTCGTCGAGGTGCTCCTTCACGCGCTCGAACTGCGCCTTCGTGGTGAGCGAGCCGACATCCGTCGAGTAGTCGAACGCCGTGCCGAGCTTCAGCGAGGAGGTGCGGGCCGCGAACGCCTCGGTGAACGCCGACGCGACACCCTTCTCGACGTACACGCGTTCCATCGAGACGCAGAGCTGCCCGGCGGCAGCGAAGCATCCATACGCGGCGTCGGCCGCGGCCTTCGCGGGGTCGACGTCGTCGAGCACGATCATCGGGTTCTTGCCGCCGAGCTCGAGCGAGACGCCGATGAGCTTCTGCGCGGCCCGGGCGGCGACGAGCTTGCCGGTCGCGGTCGAGCCGGTGAAGCACACGTAGTCGGCGACGTCGATCACCGCCGTGCCGATGTCGGCCCCCGGACCGGCGACGACACCCCAGAGGGCGGCGGGCACGCCGGCTTCGACGAACGCTCGCCGCGCGAGCAGCACGGCGAGTGACGCCTGGTCGTCGGCCTTCTGCACGACGCCGTTTCCCGACGCGAGCGCGGGCGCGATGTCCATGATCGCGAGCGAGAGCGGATAGTTCCACGGCGTGATGACGCCGATGAGGCCCTTCGGCTCGTAGCGCACCCCGGTGCTCATGACGATCGGGATGCCCGCCCGGCGCCGCTGCGGCGAGAGGGTCCGTCGGGCGGCCAGGGCGGCGTACCGGGTGGCCGAGGCCGCCTGGAAGAGCTCCTCGAACGCCTGACCCCGGGTCTTGCCCGTCTCGGTCTGCACGGCGTCGAGCAGTCGCTCGCGGTTCTCGAGCAGCAGATCGTGGGCCCTCAGCAGCACGGAGCGACGATGCGCGAAGCCCGCCTGCCACCACGCGCGCTGCGCATCCCGGGCTGCTTCGGCGGCGGCCTCGACGTCGGCGACGGTGCTCTGCGGCAGGTCGTGCAGCACCTCACCCGTGAACGGCGCGACGACCGCCGACGTCTTCTCCGACGTGGCGGTGAGGTCCCGGGTCAGCTCCTGCGCTGCGGCCCGGTCGAACGGCGATCCCGACATGAGAGAACCCTACTTTCCGCCTAGCATTCCAGCATGGCCACGCCCGCACGCGCCCTGCGCCGCGGCACCGTCGTCCGCTACGCGGTCGGCTCGGTCGGTACAGGGGGATTCGGAACCCTTCCCGGTCTGGTGCTGCTCATCTACATGACCAACACGCTCGGAGTGAGCCCCGCCTTCGCCGGCGCCGCCTTCACCGTCTCGAAGATCTGGGACGTCGTCATCGACCCCTGGATCGGCGCGCGCAGCGATCGCAGTCTCGCCCGCACCGGATCGCGTCGTCGCTTCATGGTGATCGGCGCCATCCTGCTGCCGGTGTTCTTCGTCTTCACCTTCGCGGTACCCCCGGGGTTGCCCGAGGCGCTGTCGGCCGCCTGGGTGCTGGTCGGGTTCCTGCTCGCGGCGACGGCGTTCTCGCTCTTCCAGGTGCCGTACATCGCGCTGCCCGCGGAGCTCGTCGACAGCTACGACGAGCGCACGCGTCTGCTCTCGGCTCGGGTCATCGTGTTGACGCTCGCGGTCCTCGGCTTCGGTGGCGGGGCTCCGGAGCTCGTGAAGCTCGGCGCGACCGAGTACCAGGGCTACCTGATCATGGCTGCGGCGGCGGGTGCCGTCTTCCTCGTCGCATTCCTCATCACGGCGACGGTCGAGAAGAGTGCGCTCGGTGCGACCGTGCCGATCGCCCCCGGCACCGACCCGGTCGAGGGGCTCGCCGCGCCGAAGGTCGGGCTCGGCATGCACTTCCGACGCGGCTGGTCGGCAGTGCGCGACAGCCAGCCCTACCGGGCGCTGCTCTTCACCTTCATCGTGCAGGCGCTCGCCATCGGGCTCATGCTCGCCGGCGTCGCCTACGTCTCGTTCGAGGTGCTCGGGCTCTCCGGCACGATCTTCCCGTTCCTCGCGCTCATCGCCCCCGCGATCCTCGTGACCCCGCTGTGGTCGGTGGTCGCGCGACGCGTCGGCAAGGAACGAGCGTTCCGGATCGCGACGGTGCTCTTCGCCGTCGCCGCCCTCGCCCTCGTCGCCATGATCTGGGCGCCCGGACCGTGGGTCTTCGCGGCGATCGCGGTCGCCGGTGCCGCGTACGCGGGGCTCCAGTCGCTGCCGCTCGCGATGCTGCCCGACACCGTGGCTCACGACGCGCAGACGAACGGCCCCGGCCGCGCGGGCACGTTCAGCGGCGTCTGGACGGCCGGCGAGACCGCGGGTCTCGCGTTCGGCGGCACCATCCTGTCGATCGTGCTCGCGGTGACGGGCTTCATCCCGACCGTCGCCGAGCAGACGGTGACGCAGCCCGAGACCGCGATCGTCGGCATCGTGCTCGCGTTCAGCGTGATCCCGGCCGCGCTCATGCTGCTCAGCCTCATCTCGCTCGCCCGCTACCCGCTGCGCAAGCGCGACATCGACGCGCTCGTGCGCGACACTCCAGCCCCGCCGACAGGAGCCGCGCTGTGACCCTCGACGAACAGCCCGCCGACATCCTCGCGTCGCTGCGCACCCTGCGGGAGGGCGACGCCCCGACCCACGGCGGTCGCGTGCTGTCGTACGTCTACGACCCCGGACTCGCCGAACTCGACGAGCTCGCCGCCGACGCCGCACGGCTCATGCAGCCGGTCAACGGTCTCGACCCTACGACGTTCGGCTCGGTCGCGGCACTCGAGCGCGACCTGCTCGGTTTCGTGCGCGGCCTGCTGCACGGCGACGACGAGGTCGTCGGCACCGTGACGACGGGCGGCACCGAGTCGTGCCTCCTCGCGGTGAAGACGGCGCGGGATGCCTGGGTCGCCGCGGGTGGGAGCGGCCGGCCCCGTCTCGTGCTGCCGGCGACAGGTCACGCGGCGTTCCAGAAGGCGGCGCACTACTTCGGTCTCGAGCTCGACCTCGTGCCCGTCTCCGCCGAGGGCGTCGTCGCGGTCGCCGACATCGAGTCCCGCCTCGGCGACGACGTCGCCCTCGTCGTCGTGTCGGCGCCGTCCTACCCGGTCGCGGTGCTCGACCCGGTCGAGGCCGTGGCGTCGTTGACCGCCGCGCGCGGCATCCCGTTGCACGTCGACGCGTGCATCGGCGGACTCGTGCTGCCGTTCTGGCCGCACCTGCCCGCATGGGACTTCGCCGTGCCGGGGGTCACCAGCGTGAGCGCCGACCTGCACAAGTACGGCTACGCGCCGAAGGGCGTCTCGGTGCTGCTGCAGCGCGGACGCGACCGCCAGCGCCTCCAGTACTTCGCGACCACCCGCTGGCCGGGCTACCCGGTGGTGAACCCGACGATCCTCGGGTCGAAGTCGGCCGGTCCTCTCGCCGCCGCCTGGGCGATCACGAAGGCGCTCGGCGTGCCCGGCTTCCAACGGCTCGCCGACTCGACGCGCCGCTCGACCGAGGCGATCATCACGGCGATCGGCGGCATCGAGGGGCTGCGCGTCGTCGGGGAGCCCGCGGGCCCGCTGCTCGCCGTCGCCGCCGATCCGCGCGCCGGGGTCGACGGTCAGGTCGATCCCCACCACTGGGCGGATGCCGTGCGCGGCCGGGGCTTCATCCTGCAGCTCCAGCCGGCGCACGGAGACATCCCGCCGACGACGCACCTCACGATCACGCCCGTCACCGAGAGCGTGCTGCCGGAGTTGCTCGCGGCGCTGCGAGCGGGGGCGGATGCCGTGCGCGGCGTGCCGCACGTCGACGCGGGCCTGCTGCTGGAGTCGCTGCCGCCGCTCACCGGCGCGCTCGACTCCGACACCGCGGCGGCGATCCTGCAGGGCTTCGGGATCGGTGCCGGTGGAGCGCTCCCCGACGCCCTCGCGCCCCTGCTCGCAATCATCGAGGCGACGCCCGCGCCCCTCGCGGAGCGGCTGCTCACCGAGCTGCTCGCCCGCCTCGTCGAACCCGCCTGACCGAGCGAGCGACTCTCGGTGGTCGAGTAGCGCCGCAGGCGCGTGTCGAGACCTGCCTGAGTTTGCTCGAAATCGTGTCTCGACACGCGTCGCTCCGCGCCGCTACTCGACCACCGAATTGCGGCAATCCGCGTGTTCGGGGGGCACCGCGGGTGAGCATCCGTCGATAACATCGGGGGCGTGACGCATACCGCCCGACGCCCCCGTGAGCTGCGCCCCGGGATCCTCGCGCGCTACGCGACGGGCGAATTCGTCACGAGCGGGTTCGCGGCACTGCCGGGCCTCGTGCTCGTCTTCTACATGACCGACACCCTCGCGATCCCGGCGCTGCTCGCCGGAGCGGTCGTCACGGTCGCGAAGATCTGGGACATCATCATCGACCCGATCGTCGGCGCCTACTCCGACCGGGAGTTCGCGGCGCGCGGATCACGTCGTCGACTCATGCGCCTCGGTGCGATCGTGCTGCCGGTGTTCTTCGTGCTCACCTTCGCCGTGCCGACCGGCACCGAGCCGCTGCTCGCCGCGGCCTGGGTGTTCGTCGCTTTCCTGCTCGCGGCGACGGGCTTCTCGTTCTTCCAGGTGCCCTACAACGTGCTGCCGGCGGAGCTCGTCTCGGGCTACGACGCGCGCACGCGTCTGCTCACGGCGCGCGTCGTCGTGCTCACCGCCGCGATCCTGCTCTACGGCGGCGGTGGTCCCGTGCTGCGCGAGGTGGGGGTCGAGCTGTTCGGCTCCGACTTCGGCGGGTACCTGTTCATGGCGATCGGCGCGGCGGCGATCTTCGTCGTCGCGATCCTGGTCACCGCCACCGTCGAGAAGGCGGTGCGCGGCAAGCTCGAGGCGTCCCCGGCACCCGTGGCGGCATCCCACGCCTTCACCGAGATCGCACCGCCGCGCGACTCGATCGCCGTGCAGGCGCGGCGCGGGCTCGCGATGCTGCGCACGTCGAAGCCGTTCCGCACGCTGCTCGCGACGTTCTTCACGCAGGCGCTCGCCGCGGGCGGGATGCTCGCCGCCACCCAGTACGTGGCCACCTGGGTGCTCGGCGACACCGACGCCGTGACCATCCTGTTCGTCGGGCTCATCCTTCCGGCGATCATCGCCGCGCCGCTCTGGGGTGTCGCCGCCCGCCGCATCGGCAAGGAGCGCGCCTACGTCATCGCGACGACCCTGTTCTTCCTCGCCGCCCTGTCGCACGTCGGTCTGCTGTTCGTGCCCGGGTACTGGATCGTCGTCCCGATCGGCGTCGTCGGCATCGCGTACGCCGGGCTCCAGGCGCTGCCGCTCTCGATGCTCCCCGACGTCATCGCGCACGACGCCCGCCGCAACGGCCCCGGCCGCGGCGGCTCGTTCAGCGGCATGTGGACGGCCGGTGAGACGACGGGTCTCGCGTTCGGCACGACGATCCTCGCCGTCGTGCTCGCCGTCTCGGGGTATCTGGAGTCGACCGCGACGACCGCGGTCGAAGCGCAACCCGCGTCGGCCGTCTTCGGCATCGTGATGGCGTTCAGCGTCGTGCCCGCGACGCTCATGGCGCTCTCGTTCATCCCGCTGCTGCGCTACCCGCTGCGCAAGAAGGACATCGACGCCCCCGTCGCGGAGACGGCTCCACCGACGTCCTCGGCGGTCGAGTAGCCCGCGTAGCGGGCGTGTCGAGACCGACCCGAGTCGCTCGTTCGGGTCTCGACACGCGGCTTGGGCGCTACTCGACCACCGAGGTGGCGGGGGTGAGCGGGAGCTTGCGACCGGCGAGGCCGCGACCGCGGGCGACGAGGGTGTCGGCGAGCGACAGGATGGCGGCGGCAGCCGGGTCGCTCGGGTCGCCGAAGACGACCGGTGCGCCGACATCCCCACCCTCTCGCAGCGCGCGGGACAGCGGGATGCGAGCCAGCACCGGCACGTCGAGGCGGGCCGCGACGGCGTCCCCGCCCCCGGAGCCGAACAGCTCACCCGTCATGTTCTCGATGACGCCGAGCACGGTCTGGCCGGTCTGACGCGCGACGAGTCCTGAGCGCTCGGCGACCTCGGCGGCGGCGGGTTGCGGGGTGGTGACGACGAGCACCTCGGCGTGGGGGAGCAGCTGGCCGATCGAGATGGCGACGTCACCCGTGCCGGGCGGCAGGTCGAGCAGCAGCACGTCGAGGTCGCCCCACCAGACGTCGGTGAGGAACTGCTGGATGGTGCGGTGCAACAGCGGTCCGCGCCACGAGACGGCGGTGGAGCCGTCGACGAACATCCCGATCGAGATGACCGAGACCCCGCGCGCGACGGGCGGCATCATGAGGTCACCCACCTTCGTCGGGCGGGCGTCGGGGCCGAGACCCAGGATGCCGGGGATCGAGAAGCCGAAGACATCCGCGTCGACGAGCCCGACCTTGAGCCCGCGCGCGGCGAGGGCGACCGCGAGGTTGGCGGTGAGCGTCGACTTGCCGACACCGCCCTTGCCGCTCGTGACGGCGTAGATCTTCGTGAGGGTGTCGGGTCCGAACTGCGAGGCCCGTGTGCCACGCAACCGCGCGACGAGAGCCTCGCGCTCCGGGGGCGTCATCGCGCCGATGGTCAACTCGATCGACGCGACGCCGGGCACGCCCAGCACGGCCGCGCGCACGTCCCTCTCGATCGTGTCGGCCGCGGGGCAGCCGACGATCGTGAGCACCATGTCGACGCTCGCGACGCCGTCGGCGACCGCCACGGCCCGCACCATGTCGAGCTCGGTGATCGGGCGACGGATCTCGGGGTCGACGACCCGGGCGAGCGCCGCCCGGACGGCGTCGGCGGTCACTTCGACGTTCCCGACTCCGACTCGTCGCGGTCCATGTCCTCCAGCAGGGCGCGCAGCTCGGCCCGGATGAAGTCCTTCGTGGCGACATCCTTCATCGCGAGCCGGAGTGCGACCACCTCGCGTGCGAGGTACTCGGTGTCGGCGAGGTTGCGCTCGGCGCGCTGCCGGTCCTGCTCGATCTGCACGCGGTCGCGGTCGTCCTGCCGGTTCTGCGCCAACAGGATGAGCGGTGCCGCGTACGACGCCTGCAGCGACAGGATGAGCGTCAGCAGCGTGAAGTTCGACGAACGCGGGTCGAACTGGAACACGACGGGCGCGACCGTGTTGAAGATGAGCCAGGTGACGACGAAGGCCGTCATCCCGATCAGGAAGCCCGACGTGCCCATCGCGCGGGCGAACGACTCCGAGAACCGACCCATGCGGTCGCGGCCGGAGGGTCGGAAGGGGGACGAGAAGCCCCCGCGCGCGGCCTTCGGAAGGTCGAGTCGGGGCTCGTTACGGGCGGGGCGATCGGCGCGGGCCATGCGGCGTCCTCCTTCCTGAGCTGGGGCGGATCGGGATGGCCGCCGTATCCGTGGTCACGGGCGGGGCCTCTTCGCTGGTACTTCGCCAGTCGTCCGGCAGCAGGTAGTCGAGGACGTCGTCGATGGTCACCACCCCGACGAGTCGGTGCTTCTCGTCGACGACGGGAAGCTGCACGAGGTCGTACGACGCGAGGCGCCGCGACACCTCGGCGGCGCTCGTGTCGGGCATGACGGGTTCGAGGCTCGTGTCGAGCAGCGTGCCCAGTCGCTCGTGCGGCGGGTAGCGCAGCATCCGCTGGAAGTGCACCATGCCGAGGAACCTGCCGGTCGGCGGTTCGTACGGCGGGAGGGTCACGCACACGGCGGCGCCGAGCGCCGGCGCGAGCTCGTGGCGGCGGATGAGGGCGAGCCCCTCGGCGACCGTCGCGTCGGCCGACACGATGATGGGCTCCGTGGTCATGAGACCGCCGGCGGTGTCGGCCTCGTAGGCGAGCAGGAAGCGCACATCGTCGGCTTCCTCCGGCTGCATGAGATCGAGCAGCGCCTCGCCGCGCTCCACCGAGAGCTGCGCGATGAGGTCCGCCGCGTCGTCGGGCTCCATCTGGTCGAGCACATCGGCGGCGCGCTCGTCGTCGAGCCGGGTCAGGATGTCGACCTGATCCTGCTCGGGCATCTCCTCGAGCGCGTCGGCGAGGCGGTCGTCGGGCAGCTCCTCGGCGACCTCGTGCCGACGTTCCTCGGGCAGGTCGAGCAGGGTGCTCGCGAGGTCGGCAGGCAGCAGATCGGAGTACGTCGCGACGAGCTGCTCGGCCGACTGCGACTCGCCGGGGGCGTTCTTCTCGCACACCTGGTTCCACGTGGCGAACGTCGTCGCGCCCTTCGAGAACGGGGACGCCGACCGCGGCCGCCGGAGGAAGAGGTCGCCGACCTCCCACTCGCCCGGCGCGCTCTCCTCGATCGCGACATCCTCGATCGTCGCCTCGCCCGAGTTGTCACGCAGATCGACCTTGCGACCGAGCAGCTCGGCGATGACCCGCACCTCGCCGCCGCGCTGCTCGAAGCGGCGCAGGTTGATGAGACCGGTCGTGATGATCTGACCCGAGCCGATGCTCGTGACCCGGCCGATGCTGAGGAACACGCGACGCTTGCCCGGCACCTCGACGATGAGTCCGACGACCCGCGGCGACTCCGCGCGGCGGTACACGACGACGACATCCCGGGCCCGGCCGACCTTGTCGCCGTTGGGGTCGAAGACGGAGCACCCGGCCAACCGGGCGACGAAGACCCGCGTCGCGCTCACGCTCAAACCCTACTCGCGCGGTTCTGCCCGTTCGCCGAGCGTCGGGCGGCTTTCCGTTTTCAGGAACCGGTGTGGGAGAAGTCAACGGATGTCTACTGCAGAACCTCGGGAGGGGACATCCGCCCCACATCATCCTGAAAACGGAAAGCGGACGGAGCAGGATGGGGGCATGACCCGGGCTGAGCGTCTCGTCCTCTCGATCGCGGTGCTCGCGTCGTTCGTCGCGTTCCTCGACGGCAGCGTCGTGAACGTCGCGCTGCCCGCGATCGTCGACGAACTCGGCGGCGGTATCGCGACCCAGCAGTGGACGGTCGACGCGTACCTCATCACCCTCGGCTCGCTCATCCTCGTCGCGGGGTCGCTGTCCGACGCGTTCGGACGCATCCGCATCCTGCGCATCGGACTCGTGCTGTTCGGGGTGGCGTCGGTCGCGATCGCGGCGGCGCCCGATCCGCTGTTCCTCATCGTCGCGCGTGGTGTGCAGGGCGTCGCCGGCGCGTTGCTCGTGCCGTCCTCCCTCGCCCTCATCACGAGCACCTTCGACGGCAAAGCGCGCGGCCGGGCGATCGGCACCTGGACAGGCCTCACATCAGCGGCCTTCATCATCGGCCCGCTCGTCGGTGGAGTCTTCGTCGACCTGCTGTCGTGGCGGCTCGCGTTCCTCGTCAACGTCGTGCCGATCGGCGTGACGTTCGTGCTGCTCGCGATGCTCGGGCAGAAGGACGAGCAGCGTCCGGGTGTGCGCATCGACTACCTCGGCGCGGTGCTCTGCACGCTCGGCCTCGGCGGTCCGGTGTTCGCCCTCATCGAGCAGCCCAACCTCGGCTGGTCGCATCCCGCGATCTACCTCTCGATGGGGCTCGGCGTCCTGGCGTTCGCCGGGTTCCTCGTGCGGCAGCGCTTCGCGCCGAATCCGATGCTGCCGCTCGGGATGTTCCGGGCGCGCAACTTCTGGGCCGGCAACCTCGCCACGGCGTTCATCTACGGC
>NZ_JBMRCP010000070.1:0-37889 GCF_057350545.1 Pseudolysinimonas sp.
GGCGGGTCTCGGCACCATCCTCGGCGCCGTCAACTTCATCGCGACGATCCTCACGCTGCGCGCGCCCGGCATGACGATGTTCCGGATGCCGATCTTCGTCTGGAACACGCTGGTCACCAGCCTGCTCGTGCTGATCGCGTTCCCGGTGCTCGCCGGCGCGCTGCTCTCGCTCGAGGCGGACCGCCTGCTCGGCGCCCACGTGTTCGACACCGCCCACGGCGGCGCGATCCTGTGGCAGCACCTGTTCTGGTTCTTCGGGCATCCAGAGGTCTACATCATCGCGCTGCCGTTCTTCGGCATCGTGTCCGAGATCTTCCCGGTGTTCAGCCGCAAGCCGATCTTCGGCTACAAGACGCTCGTCTACGCGACGATCGCGATCGCGGCGCTCTCGATCACGGTGTGGGCCCACCACATGTACGTCACCGGGTCGGTGCTTCTGCCGTTCTTCGCGCTGCTGACGATGCTCATCGCGGTGCCGACCGGCGTGAAGATCTTCAACTGGGTCGGCACGATGTGGCGCGGCTCGGTCACCTTCGAGACCCCGATGCTCTGGGCGATCGGCTTCCTCATCACGTTCACCTTCGGCGGCCTCACCGGCGTCATCCTCGCGAGCCCGCCGCTGGACTTCCACGTCTCCGACACCTACTTCGTCGTCGCCCACTTCCACTACGTCGTGTTCGGCACCGTCGTCTTCGCGATGTTCTCCGGCTTCTACTTCTGGTGGCCGAAGTGGACGGGCAAGATGCTCAACGAGCGTCTCGGCAAGGTGCACTTCTGGATGCTGTTCATCGGCTTCCACATGACGTTCCTCATCCAGCACTGGATCGGCGTCATGGGCGGCGTGCGACGCTACTGGAGCTACCTGCCTGAAGACGGGCTGACCTGGATGAACCAGCTCTCGACGGTCGGAGCGTTCCTGCTCGCGGCGTCGATGCTGCCGTTCTTCCTCAACGTCTTCGTCACCGCGCGCCGCGGCGAGAAGGTCACCGTCGACGACCCGTGGGGCAACGCGCGGTCGCTCGAGTGGGCCACCTCGTGCCCGCCGCCGCGTCACAACTTCACGAGCATCCCGCGCATCCGCTCCGAGTCGCCCGCGTTCGATCTGCACCACCCGGAAGCGGGCGCGCAGGTCGGTGTCGGCCCGCTCAAGGATGCCCCCGAACGTCCGGTCGTCGATCTCGCCGACGGAGAGGTGAAGTAACGTGCGCGTCAACGCGAACATCTTCTGGCTGCTGGCGGCCTTCTTCGGCCTGTCCGCCGCCGCGTACACGATCTGGTCGCTCATCGATCATGCCAACACCCCCGCCGACGGCGCGACGGCGCTCACGGCGCAGGGCGTCGAGTGGGTCGGCACGCTCGGCATCGCCCTCGGCGCGGTGATGTCGGTCTTCCTCGCGTTCTACATCACGATCACGAAGCGGGCGCAGCGCGGCGAGATCCCCGAGGACATCCCCACGGCGGACATCGACGACGGCGACCCCGAGGTGGGCCACTTCAGCCCGTGGAGCTGGTGGCCGATGGTCCTGGCCGCAGGCCTCGCGCTCATGTTCCTCGGCTTCGCGGTCGGTATCTGGATCACCTTCATCGGTGCCCCGATCGTGCTGCTCGGCGTCATCGGCTGGCAGTACGAGTACTACCGCGGCAACTTCGCACGCTGACATGGCTGGCGTGATCCGGGAGGCCCGTCCGGGCGACGAGGATGCTCTGTACGCGCTCGTGCAGCAGCTCGGACACGCCTTCCAACCCGATCGCGCCGCGTACGACGCCACCCTCGGGTCGTACTTCGCGGGCGAGCACCCCACCGTGCTCCTGCTCGTCGTCGACGACGGCACCGAGCGACTCGGGGGTTACGCGCTCACGACGATCGTGCCGCTGCTCGCCACCAACGGGCCGTCGGCGCAGCTGCAGGAGATCGTCGTCGACGAGGAGGCCCGCGGCCGCGACTACGGCACCCTCCTCGTGCGCGCCGTCGAGGCGGAGTGCGAGCGCCGCGGTGTCACGCAGCTCACCGTCGCGAGCCGTCGGTCGGGCGGGTTCTACGACCGCCTGGGCTTCGCCGACGCGGCCGAGTACATGCGACGCTTCTTCCCGGCCGATCGCGCGGTCGCCGGGCGCGTCCTCCCGTAGCGTTCTGCCCTGAGCGGATCCGCGCGAGCGAGGGGAACTCCGCTCGGTACCGTGGATCATGGCCGACGTGACTCCGATCGACGACGCTCCGCGACGACGCACCGCCGTTCCTGAGCCGCTCTGGCGTGAGGTGCTCGGCCGCCGGCTGCGTGACCTCCGCGCCGACCGCGGCCAGACGCTCGTCGACACGGCGAAGCGCGCGGGCATCTCGCCGCAGTACCTCTCCGAGATGGAGCGGGGGCTCAAGGAGCCGTCGAGCGAGATGATCTCCGCCGTCGTCGGGGCCCTCGACACGAGCCTCGCCGAGGTCGCCGCCGACGTCGGACGCGACCTCGAGCGCCGCGCTGTCGCCGCCGAGCCGCAGCGGGCCGTCGTCAGCCTCGCGGCCTGAGCGACTCCAGCACATCGGCCAGCTCACTCACGGGACGGGTGCCGTCCAGTTCGAGGTCGACCCACGCCCGGAGCCGCGGCTCCACGTCGCGGTGATGCTCGGCGATGAGTGCACGCTCCTCGGGCACCGAGCCGTACAGGTTGTCACTCCGGCGCTCGACGCGGTCGAGCAGCACGTCGAGCGGCGCGCTCAGCAGGATCGTGCGGTCCCAGGCGACGATCCCGAGGTTCGGCACCGTACCGGCGACGACCAGGGGAGCGGGGCGCTTCTCGGCGACGAGGGAGAGGATGCGATCCTCCCGCCAGACCCACCCGGGGTCGTCACCGTCGTCCCACGTGCACCACGACGCGTCGTCGGCATCCACCGCCCGCCAGCCGCGTCGCG
Source organism: Pseudolysinimonas sp. (assembly GCF_057350545.1). Classification (NCBI taxonomy): domain Bacteria; kingdom Bacillati; phylum Actinomycetota; class Actinomycetes; order Micrococcales; family Microbacteriaceae; genus Pseudolysinimonas; species Pseudolysinimonas sp. Next base: position 2,903 of record NZ_JBMRCP010000070.1, read on the forward strand.
CGAGTTCGGCGAGGAGCGTCGACTTGCCGGCTCCCGACATCCCCGTCACGAGGAAGGCCGGAGGACGCGTGTCCTCCGGCCTTCGCACGATCAGTCGATCGTCGACGATCAGTGGTGCGAGGAGTGCTCGAGCTCCGACTTCGTGACCGGCGCGATGCGGTCTTCGAAGAACAGCCGCGAGACGCCTGCACGCACGCGCTGCACGACGGAGATGCGTCCGCGCGCGTCGGGGCGCACCATGAGCGGCTTGTAGTCCTCGTACGAGACCAGGCGCCACCGCTCGTAGTCGCTGAGCGGCTGGTGCACCTCGACGTACTCGCCGCCCGGGAGCCGCACGATACGGCCCGACTCGAAGCCGTGGAGCGCGATCTCGCGGTCCTTCTTCTGAAGGGCGATGCAGATGCGCTTCGCGACGAAGAACGCGACCACGGGGCCGACGAAGACGAGCGCCTGCAGCACGTGCGTCACGCCCTCGATCGTGAGCTTGAAGTGCGTCGCGATGAGGTCGGAGGAGGCGGCGGCCCACAGCACGGCGTAGAACGTCACGCCCGCCGCACCGATCGCGGTGCGCATCGGGGCGTTCCGCGGACGGTCGGCGATGTTGTGGTGACGCTTGTCGCCGGTGACCCACGCTTCGAAGAACGGGTAGAACGCCACGAGCGCGAGGAACAGCGGCAGCACGAGCAGCGGCACCAGGATGTTGAGCGACAGCGTGAAGCCGAGGATCTCGAGCTCCCAGCCCGGCGGCACGAGGCGCAGTGCGCCGTCGGCGAAGCCGATGTACCAGTCGGGCTGCGTACCCGCCGACACGGGGGAGGGATCGTACGGTCCGTAGTTCCACACCGGGTTGATGGTGACGTTCGCCGCGACGAGCACGATGACGCCGAACACGATGAAGAAGAAGCCGCCGGCCTTCGCCGCGAACACCGGCATGACCGGCACACCCACGACGTTGTCGTTCGTGCGACCCGGACCCGCGTACTGGGTGTGCTTGTTGACGAACACCATGATCACGTGGATGCCGACGATCGCCACCAGGATCGCGGGCAGCAGCAGGATGTGGAGGCTGTAGAACATCCCCACCACCTGGGTGCCCGGGAACTCGCCGCCGAAGAGCAGATACGAGATCCAGGTGCCGATGACCGGGACACCCTTGACCATGCCGTCGATGATGCGGAGGCCGTTGCCCGAGAGCAGGTCGTCGGGAAGGGAGTACCCCGTGAAGCCCTCGGCCATCGCGAGGATGAAGAGGGTGAACCCGAGCAGCCAGTTGATCTCACGCGGCTTGCGGAAGGCACCGGTGAAGAACACGCGGAGCATGTGCAGGCCGATCGACGCCACGAACAGCAGGGCCGCCCAGTGGTGGATCTGGCGCACGAGCAGGCCGCCGCGCACGTCGAACGAGATGTCGAGTGTCGACGCCATCGCGGCCGACATCTCGATGCCCTTGAGCGGCACGTAGGAGCCCTCGTACTCGACCTCGACCATGGAGGCCTGGAAGAAGAAGGTCAGGAACGTACCGGAGAGCAGCACGACGATGAGGCTGTAGAGCGCGACCTCGCCGAGCATGAACGACCAGTGGTCGGGGAAGATCTTGCGACCGTAGTCGCGCACCCAGCCGGAGAGCTTGAAGCGCTCGTCGACGTAGCCTGCGGCCCAGTTGGTGAACCGCATCCCGCGGCCCGTCGGCTCGACGGCCTCGCCCTGACCAGGACGGTTGACGGCGTCGCTCACAGCGCACGCTCCCAGAAGCTCGGCCCGACGGGCTCGGTGAAGTCGCTCCGCGCGATGAGGTAGCCCTCGTCGTCGACGGTGATCGGCAGCTGAGGCAGCGGACGCTTGGCAGGTCCGAAGATGACCTTCGCCTCCTCCTTGATGTCGAACTGCGACTGGTGGCAGGGGCAGAGCAGGTGGTGGGTCTGCTGCTCGTACAGCGCGACGGGGCAGCCGACGTGCGTGCAGATCTTCGAGTAGGCCACGATGCCCTCGTAGTTCCAGTCCTCACGGCCTTCCGAGACCGTGAGGTCGGAGGGCTTGAGGCGCATGAGGAGAACGGCGGCCTTGGCCTTCTCCTCGAGTCTGCCGTGGTGGAGTTCGTCGAGCCCCTCCGGGATCACGTGGAAGGCGGATCCGAGGGTCACGTCGGACGCCTTGATCGGGGTGCCGTCGGGATCGCGCGCGAGGCGCGTGCCCTCCTTCCACAGCGTGTGGCTCAGCAGCTCGACGGGGTCGTCCGCCGGCGCGAGGTCGCGGAAGAGCACCACGGCGGGCAGCGGCGAGACGACGAGCGCGCCGATGAGCGAGTTGCGGATGAGCTTGCGGCGCGTGAAGCCCGACTCCTTGTTGCCGAGCGAGAAGACCTCGGCGGCACCGGCGCGCTTCTGGTACTTCTCCTCCGGCGGGTGGCCGGCGTTGCGGTCCTCGACGAGGTCGTGGCCCTCCATGATCGTGCGCGACCAGTGCACCGCGCCGAAGCCGATGCCGAAGAGCGCGAGCGCGATACCGAGGCCGAGGAGCGCGTTGTTGGTGCGCACCGAGCCCGGGTCGGCCGCGTCGATCGGGAACGCGAAGTAGGCGACGACGGCGAAGATGCTGCCGACGATGGAGGCCCAGAAGAACCAGGCGACACGACGCTCGTTGGCGCGCTCCTTCTTCGGGTCGACGTCGCTGACGCGCGGACGGTACGGCGGGAAGCCGGGGTTCTCGATCGCGTCGGAGGACACGACGGCCGTGCCGGGGGCATCCGCCTTGACGACGATGTCCTTCCCGGAAGTGGAGCCGTGGTCTGCCATGCTCAGGTGCTCTCTATCTCTCAGATGCGGGCGCGGGCGCGGTGAGTCAGTTGGCCTTCGAGGTGAGCCACACGGTCACCCCGACGATCGCGCCGAGCGCGAAGATCCAGACGAACAGACCCTCCGACACGGGGCCGAGACCACCGAGGTCGAGGCCACCGGGCGACGGGTTGTCGTTGAGGTACTCGAGGTAGGCGATGATGTCGGCCTTGTCCTCGGCGGTGATGTTCAGGTCGCTGAACACCGGCATGTTCTGCGGGCCGGTGACCATGGCCTCGTAGACGTGCGCGGGGTCGACGTCCTTGAGATCGGGGGCGAACTTGCCCTCGGTGAGGGCACCGCCCGCGCCGGCGACGTTGTGGCACATCGCGCAGTTGATGCGGAACAGCTCGGCACCGCTCGCGACGTCGTCACCGCTCGTGAGCAGCGCCTCGCTCGGGATGCCCGGGCCGGCGCCGAGGGTCGCGACGTAGAGCGCCATCGCCTCGATCTGCTCATCGGTGAACTGCACGGGCTTGGCTTCGGCCTGCGGGCCGGACGCGGCCATCGGCATGCGGCCCGTGCCGACCTGGAAGTCGACCGCCGCAGCACCGACGCCCACGAGGCTCGGGGCGTCGGTCGTGCCGATCGCGCCGGTGCCGTGACACGACGAGCAGTTCGCGAGGAAGAGCTTCTCGCCCTCCTCGGCCGTGGCCTCCGCCTGAGCGGTCGTGCTGGCCGTCGCGCTCGACGTCACGAGGGCGTAGGCGCCGCCCGTGGCGAGCAGGCCGATCAGCAGGAGGGCGACGGAGGCGAGCGGGGAGCGACGTCCCGTGCGGCGAGTGCGTGGCATGGATTCAGACTCCGGCGATCGGGAAGACGTAGATGACGACGAAGAGCCCGATCCAGACGACGTCGACGAAGTGCCAGTAGTAGGACACGACGATCGCCGTGACCGCCTCCTTGTGGGTGAAGTTCTTCACCGCGAAGAAGCGCCCGATGACGATGAGGAAGGCGAGGAGCCCGCCGGTCACGTGCAGACCGTGGAAGCCGGTCGTCAGGTAGAAGGCCGAGCCGTAGGAGTCGGAGGTGAACGCCACCCCCTCCGAGACGAGGAGCGCGTACTCGTACACCTGGCCGATGATGAACAGCGCGCCGAGGGCGAACGACGTGAAGAACCACTCCACGACGCCCCACTTCCAGAACTGCAGCGGCCCGCCGGTGCGCCACTTCTGCAGTCGCTCGGCCGCGAAGACGCCGGCCTGGGCGGTGAACGACGACGCCACGAGGATGATCGTGATGATCGCCGAGAAGACGATGTTGAGCTTCGACGACTGGTCGGCCCACAGGCCCGGGGAGGTCGACTTGAGCGTGAAGTAGACCGCGAACAGGCCGGCGAAGAACATGACCTCGCTGCCCAGCCAGACGATCGTTCCGACCTGGACGGTGTTCGGGCGGTTGATGCCGCCTACCGGGGCATGCGCGATCGGTGCAGAGCTCACCCGTCCATTATGGCGGATACCCGGGGTCGCTACGATCGACGCCATGCCGACGGAACTCACCTGGCCTGCTGTGCTCACCCAGCTGCTGGCCGGCGACGATCTGTCGATCGCCGAGGCGACCTGGGCGATGGAGCGCGTGATGGAGGGCGAGGCCACCCCCGCGCAGCTCGCAGCGTTCCTCGTCGCGCTGCGGGCGAAGGGCGAGACGGTCGACGAGATCGTCGGATTCCGCGACGCGATCCTGGCGCACGCCCAGCCCCTCCCGGTCGACCCGATGGCCCTCGACATGTGCGGCACCGGGGGAGACCGCTTCGGCACGGTCAACATCTCCACGATGGCGTCGATCGTCGCCGCGGCTGCGGGTGCGCGCGTCATCAAGCACGGCAACCGCGCCGCGTCGTCGGCCTCGGGTTCGTCCGACGTGCTCACGGCCCTCGGCGTCGACCTCCAGGTGCCCCCGGAGCGGGTCGCCGAGGTGCTCGAGGAGGCGGGCATCACCTTCGTCTTCGCTGCGCTCTTCCACCCCGGCTTCCGACACGCCGGCCCCGTGCGCGGGGAGCTCGGCATCCCGACGGTCTTCAACTTCCTCGGCCCGCTCTGCAACCCGGCGCGTCCGGAGGCGTCGAGCATCGGCGTCGCGGCACTCGACAAGGTGCCGCTCATCACGGGTGTCTTCCGCACGCGCGGCGCGACGGCGCTCGTCTTCCGCGGCGACGACGGGCTCGACGAGCTCACGACGACGGGTCACTCGCACGTCTGGGAGGTCTCCCGCGGCGACGTGCACGAGCACGACCTCGACCCGGGCGACTTCGGCATCGCGAGGGCGTCGATCGACGATCTGCGCGGCGGCGACGCGACCCGCAACGCCGCGGTGGCTCGGGGCGTGCTCGCGGGCGACGACGGGCCGGTGCGTGACATCGTGCTGCTCAACGCCGCGGCGGGGCTCGTGGCCTGGGATCTCGCGCGCGACGCGGCGCAGGGAGACCGCGACATCCGCGTGCGCTTCACGGAGAAGCTCGGCGAGGCCGCGGTCGCGATCGACTCGGGTGCGGCGAGCGCGAAGCTCGACGCCTGGGTCGCGGCCACCAACCGGGGCTAGTCGAGAGGTCTCGACACGCCGCCGGCGGCGTCTACTCGACCACCGAAGGGTCCACCCAGTCGAAGGTGCGCGTGACGGCCTTGCGCCACACGCGTAAGCGCTCGGCGCGCTCGTCGTCGGACATCCCAGGTTCGAACCGCCGCTCCTCGCTCCAGTTCGCGCGCAGCTCGTCGAGGTCCGCCCAGAAGCCGACCGCGAGCCCGGCGGCGTAGGCGGCGCCGAGCGCGGTCGTCTCGATGACGGCGGGACGCACGACGGGGACGCCGAGGACATCCGCCTGGAACTGCATGAGCAGGTCGTTGGCGACCATGCCGCCGTCGACGCGCAGCTCGGCGATGGGGGAGGGGAGGTCGTCCACCGCGGCGTCGATGACGTCGACGGTCTGCAGCGCGACGGCTTCGAGTGCCGCGCGCGCGATGTGGGCCTTGGTCGCGTAGCGGGTCAGGCCGAGGATGGCGCCGCGCGCGTCCGGTCGCCAGTAGGGCGCGAACAGGCCCGAGAACGCGGGCACGAAGGCGACGCCTCCGGTGTCCGGTACGGAGAGCGCGAGCTCCTCGACGTCGGCCGCCTGCTCGAAGAAGCCGAGGTTGTCGCGCAGCCACTGGATGAGGGAACCCGTGACGGCGATCGAGCCCTCGAGCGCGTAGTGCGGTTCGCCGTCGCCCAGCCGGTAGGCGACCGTCGTGAGCAGTCCGCCCGCAGAGCGCACGATCTCGGTGCCGGTGTTGACGATGAGGAAGTTGCCGGTGCCGTAGGTGTTCTTCGACTCGCCCGCCTCGAACGCGACCTGGCCGAACGTCGCCGCCTGCTGGTCGCCGAGGATGCCGGCGATCGGTACCCCCGCGAGCGGTCCCGCCGCGACCTGGCCGTACACCTCGGACGACGAGCGGATCTCGGGAAGCAGGGCGCTCGGGATGCCGAACGCTGCGAGCAGGTCGTCGTGCCACGCGAGGGTGGCGAGGTCCATGAGCAGGGTGCGGCTCGCGTTCGTGACGTCGGTCGCGTGGATGCCGACGTCCGGTCCGCCGGTGAGGTTCCAGAGCACCCACGTGTCGGTCGTGCCGAACGCGAGCTCGCCGCGCTCCGCCCGCTCGCGGGCGGTGTCGACGTGGTCGAGCATCCACGCGATCTTGGTCGCCGAGAAGTAGGTCGCGAGGGGGAGTCCGGTGCGTTCACGGAACCGGTCGACCCCGCCGTCGGCGGCGAGACGGTCGACGAGGTCCTGCGTGCGGGTGTCCTGCCAGACGATCGCGGGGGAGATCGGCTCACCGGTCGCGCGACCCCAGAGCACCGCCGTCTCGCGCTGGTTGGTGATGCCGATCGCGGCGACATCGGCCGACGTCGCGCCCGCGGCCTCGAGGGCCTCGGCGAGGACGGCGTCGGTGTTGTCGCGAATTTCTCTCGCGTCGTGCTCGACCCAGCCTGCTCGCGGGAAGTGCTGTCGATGCTCGCGCTGTCCGGTGGCGACAGGCCTCCCAGCATGGTCGAAGACGACCGCGCGGGTACTCGTCGTGCCCTGGTCGATCGCGACGACGTACTGCGGTGCGTGAGCTGCGCCGGTCATGGCGACAGCCAAGCACAGGGCAGGATGGGAGTGTCCATCCGCGTCTCGCCACCGACGCCGATTCCCGGAAGGAATCCGCATGCCCATGCCCATCGATGCCGCGCAGAGAGATTGGCTCGACCGGGTCGCCCTCGCCGAGACCGCGATCCCGATCATCGGCACGCTGCACCGTGAGCGGAACGTCATCCCGCACGTGCACGGGCGGAAGCTCGTGAACCGCTCGGCGACGCAGCTGCTGCGCGGACTCCGGCCCCGGCAGGCGCACGCGTTCGAGGTGGACATGGCCGACGCGATGCTCGTGCTGCGCCTCGCGCACGAGCTCGGCGTGCAGGGTGTCTCGCTCGATCTCGGGGCGCTCCTCGTGGACGCGCCGGCCGATCCGCGGCATCGCGAGGAGCACGTACGGGCGGCGGTCGCGGGCCTCGAGTCGTGGACCTCGCAGGAGCCGACCGACGTCGTCCTGTACGGGTTCGGCCGCATCGGGCGTCTGCTCGCGCGCATCCTCGTCGGGCACGCCAACGGCAACGGCCTGCGCCTGCGGGCGATCGTCGTGCGCTCGTCGAGCGTGTCGAACGACCTCGAGAAGCGCGCCAACCTGCTGCGCAACGACTCCGTGCACGGCGTGTTCGACGGCACGATCGAGATCGACGAGGCAGCGAACACGATCCTGGCCAACGGCACGCTCATCCAGGTCATCTATGCCGACGACCCCGCCGCGATCGACTACACCGCCCACGGCATCCGCGACGCACTCGTCGTCGACAACACCGGCCGCTGGCGCGACGAGGAGGGACTCTCGAAGCACCTGGCCTCGCCGGGCGTCGCCCGAGTGCTGCTCACGGCGCCGGGGAAGTCGCCGCTCAAGAACGTCGTCTTCGGCATCAACCACCGCGAGATCGATCCCGGCGACGCGATCGTCACGGCGGCGTCGTGCACGACCAACGCGATCACGCCCGTGCTCAAGGTCATCGACGACGCCTACGGCATCCGGCACGGCCACGTCGAGACCGTGCACTCGTACACGAACGACCAGAACCTCATCGACAACTTCCACAAGGGCGACCGGCGTGGACGATCGGCCGCGCTCAACATGGTCATCACCGAGACCGGGGCCGCGACCGCCGTCGCGAAGGCGCTCCCGCAGCTCGCCGGGAAGCTCACCGGCAACTCGATCCGCGTGCCCACGCCCGACGTCTCGCTCGCGATCCTCAACCTCGACCTCGGCGCCGAGACGACGGTCGCCGAGCTCAACGCACTGCTGCGGGCGGCGTCGGTCTCGGGCGCGCTCCGCACCCAGATCGGTTACCTCGAGTCGTCGGAGGTCGTGTCGACCGACTTCGTCGGCAACAACCGCGCGGGCGTCGTCGATGGGCTCGCGACGATCGCGACGGGGCACCATGTCGTCGTCTACGTCTGGTACGACAACGAGTACGGCTACTCGTCGCAGGTCGTTCGCGTGCTCGAGCACATGGCGGAGCAGTCGCGGGCCGCCACGGCGTGACGCCCCCCGCGTGAGGCTTACGGCGTCAGCAGGTCGGCCGTGAGCTCGCCGGGGGAGCGGTGGCCGGTGAGGCCGAGCACGAGGTCGAGTTCGGCGACGAGGTTGCGCAGCACCTCCTCGGCACCTGCCTGACCCGCGACCGCGAGTCCATAGACCCAGGGGCGTCCGACGAGCACCGCGGCGGCTCCGAGGGCGAGCGCCTTCACGATGTCGGCGCCGCCGCGCACCCCGCTGTCGAGCAGCACGGGGAACCGGTCCGCCACCGCCTCGACGACCCCGGGGAGCGCGTCGAGCGTGCCGATCCCGCCGTCGACCTGCCGGCCGGCGTGATTCGACACGACGATGCCGTCGACGCCGGCATCCGCGGCGCGGCGTGCGTCGTCGGGATGCTGGATTCCCTTGAGCACGATCGGCAGGTTCGTGTGCTCGCGCAGGAAGCCCAGGCGTTCCCAGCTGAGGTCGGTGCGCGAGAACACGTCGAGGAAGGTCTCGACCGCGACGCGCGGCTCGCCGGAGCGCAGATTGGCGCCGAACCGGCCGGGATGCCGCCGCGTCATGCCGAGGAGCGTGCGCACGGCCGCGGGGGTCACCTTGGGCTTCGGGGCCGCGGGATCGCGCGGGAGGGACGCACGCTCGGCGACAAGTCGGCGGAACACCGGATCGGACGTGTACTGGGCGATCCCCATGCCGCGGATGAACGGCAGGTAGGCGCGGTCGAGGTCGCGCGGACGCCATCCCAGCATCGTCGTGTCGAGCGTCACGACGATGGCCTGCGCGCCGATCGCCTCGGCCCGCGAGACGAGGCTCGCGACGAGCTCGTCGTCGCGGCTCCAGTAGAGCTGGAACCACAGCGGCCCGCCGCCGCCCTCGGCTGCCACGCGTTCCATCGGCACCGAGGCCTGGCTCGAGAGCACCGCGGGCAGCCCGAGCGACGCGGCCGCGCGCGCGATCGCGAGGTCGGCATCCCGGTGCACGAGCTCGAGAACGCCCACCGGTGCCGCGATCACGGGAGCGGGGTAGCGGTGGCCGAAGAGCTCGATCGAGAGGTCGCGCTCGCTCACGTCGCGGAGCATCCGCGGCACGAGACGACGCCGGTCGAACGCCGCGTGGTTGGCGTCGGCGGTACCCTCGCGGCCGCTCGACCCTGCGATGTACGCCCACGCGTCCGGGCTCACCGCGCGCTCGGCGGCACCGACGAGGTCGCCCCACCGGGTCGGTACGGCGGGCAGCCCGCCGCTCGCGCCCGCGCGGTAGATCGCGCTCTGCACGCTCCGTCCGAACCCCGTCGTGTCGATCGGCGACCGCTCCGTCATGCGCGCCAGCCAACCACGAGGGGTGCTGAGCCGGGAAGAGTCGTCACCAGGCGCCGGGCGCGTAGTCCTTGAGGAAGACGCCGAAGAGGTCTTCGCCGGCCTCGCCGCGCACGATCGGGTCGTAGACGCGCGCTGCGCCGTCGACGAGGTCGAGCGGGGCGTGGAAGCCCTCCTCGGCGAGGCGCACCTTCGTCGGGTGCGGGCGCTCGTCGGTGATCCAGCCGGTGTCGACGCTCGTCATCAGGATTCGGTCGTTCTCGAACATCTCTCGAGAACTCGTGCGCGTGAGCATGTTGACGGCGGCCTTCGCCATGTTCGTGTGCGGGTGCCCCGGTCCCTTGTACCCCCGCCCGAAGACGCCCTCCATGGCACTCACATTGACGATGTAGGTGCGGCGTGCGGGGGAGGAGGCGAGCGACGGTCGCAGCTTCGAGATGAGGATGAACGGCGCCGTCTCGTTCGCCAGCTGCACCTCGAGCAGCTCGAGCGGATCGACCTGGTCGCCCGACTGCACCCACGAGTTCGTCGCGGCGAGATCGGGCACGAGGCCGCCGGCGTCGATCGCGGTGCCGGCGGCGAGGCGGTCGAGCGACGACGACCCTGCGGTCATCGCGAGCTCGGTGAGTTCGTCGGCGCGGGCTGCCGCCGAGGCGAGGATCGGGTGCGCCTCGACCGAGCGCTCGAGCGCGCGGGGGTGCTGATCGTTCGTGTGGCCGAAGGTCTGCAACTCGGGGAGCGGCCCGTCGGGCAGCGGTGCGAGTTCCGCCTCGACGAGGGGCGAGTAGGCACCGGGGGAGCGGCGCACCGTCTGCGCGGCGTTGTTGATGAGGATGTCGAGCGGCCCCCGTGCGGCGACCGACTCGGCGAGTGCGATCACCTGCGCCGGGTCGCGGAGGTCGATGCCGACGATGTGAAGCCGATCGATCCAGTCGGGGGAGTCGGGGAGGCCCGTGAACCGGCGGACGGCATCCCGCGGGAAGCGTGTCGTGATCGTCGTGTGCGCACCGTCGCGCAGCAGCCGCAGGGCGATGTACATGCCGATCTTCGCGCGACCGCCCGTGAGCAGCGCGCGCTTGCCCGTGAGGTCGGTGCGGGCGTCGCGCTTGGCGTGGCTCATGGCCGCGCACGACGGGCAGAGCTGGTGGTAGAACGCGTCGACGATCGTGTAGTCCTGCTTGCAGATGTAGCAGGCGCGGGGCTTGAGGTAGACGCCGGCGGTCGTGGTGGCGGTGCCCGAGATCGGCACGCCGCGCGTCTCGTCGTCGATGCGATCCGGCGCACCCGTGGCGGTCGCCGCGACGACGGCCTTGTCGGCGGCCTGCTCGGCCTCCCGGATCTCGCGGCGGCGCTCGCGCTTCACGTCCTTGAACATCGCGGAGGTCGCGCGGCGCACGGCGACGAAGTCGGGGTGCTCGCGGTCGACCTTCGCGAGACCGGCGAGCACCCGCAGGGTCACCTCGAGGTCGGCGGGGTCGATCCCGCTGGGGGAGGAGGGGTCAGCGGGCACCCGTCGATTCTCCCGCATCACGCCGACGCCGGATGCCGCCCCTGCTCGCGCGGGCACACCGGGATCAGATCAGCCACGGCATCCGCTGCACGACGCCGAGGCGCTTCCACGGGCGCCCGAGGCCCCAGAAGTCGCCCGCCGAGAGGGCTGCGATCGCGATCAGGGCGAGCGCGTAGACGATGTGGTAGTCGACGAGCGGGTTGGTCGACCCGGCATCGGCGGCGAACGGCCACTCGGCGAGGTACATGAGCACGAGGATGACGGCGCCCGCCACCGCGCTCACCCGCAGGCCGATCCCGAGCATCACCGCGACGCCGATCCCGAGCATCCCGAGCATGAAGAGCACGTCGGATGCCGGGCTGGCGATCGCCGCGAAGAACGGCTTGAGCGGTCCGACGACTCCGTCGCCGAGGAGGAAGCCCTGGCTCGGCGTGCCGCCGTTGACCCAGGCGCGCTCCGCGGGCGTCGAGAAGCCCAGGCCGAACGTCTTGTCGAGGAAGGCCCACAGGAAGATGAACCCGGTCGAGAGCCGCAGCGCCGCGAGCGCGACCTGCCCGGGTCGCGACTGCAGGGGGATGAGCGCGGCCGGAGCCGACGCGGACGCGCGGGTGGGCAGGCCGGACGCGCCGGCGAGCGGTGCGCCGAGGGCGGGAGAAGTCATGAGGATCCTTCGACGAAGCGATCGGTGTTCTGGGAACCCAGGCAGGCTTCGGAAGAGTCCGGGAGACCGAGTCTCCCTGGTGCGGAGTGTACGTCCGGATCGACGGTGATGGAGGATTCTCCCAGGAGGGGCGCCCTCGGTGTACTGACATAATGCTGCTTATCGGATGTTACGAGCGTGCAAGAATGCCGGCGTGCGGATGCTTCTGACGTCGAACGGTCCCCGGGACGAGCTCTCGGTCGCCGCGTTGGAGGAACTCGTAGGCGGTCGGCTCGCCGGCGCTCGAGTCGTCGTCGTCCTCGACGCGATCCTGCCGTTCTCCGGTGACAAGACGACGCTGCTCGAGCATCTCGGGCTGGTTCAGCGGCTCGGCTGGGCGGAGTTGGACGTCCTGTCGCTGTTGGGCGCTCCGCGCGGGGTCGTCGAGGAACGCCTGAGGGCCGCCGACGTGATCCTCGGCTACGGCGGGAGCAACCACTGGCTCGCCCACGCCTGGGTGTCCTCGGGTTTCGCCCCGCTCCTGCGGGAACTCCTCGACGAGAAGGTCTACGTCGGCTGGAGCGCCGGGTCGATGATCTTCTCGCGGCTGCAGGAGGCGGCCGCGGTGGCGTTCGGTGACGACGAGCTGCGCGAGTTCGGACTCGAGTCGAGCGTGCCCGCCGTACCGCTCTTCGACTGGTTCCTCATGCCCCACCTCGGCGCGGACTACCTGCCGGAGCAGACGCCCGAGTGGGCGATGCGCCACGCGCCCCTCCTGGGCGGGCCGAGCTGGTTCATCGACGACACGACCGTCCTGATCGTGCGCGATCCCGACGCCGACCCCGAGGTGCGATCGACGGGCCGCTGGCTGCGGTTCGACGCGTCGGGCGAGCTCCTCGCCTCCGCCTGACGCGTCGTCGACGCTCACCCCATGGCCTTCTTGAGCGTCGCGACGAACCTCTTGGCGTCGGCATCCGTCCATTCGGTGATGCCCCAGGCGGTCGGCCACATCGGCGCGTCGTCGAGCTTCGCCGGCTGCTCGAAGCCGATCGTCGAGTACCGCACCTTGAACTTCGACGCGGGCTGGAGGAAGACGAGGATCTTGTCGTCGGCGTTCGCGAAGCCCGGCATCCCGTAGTAGGTCTTCGGCACGAGGTCGGGCGCGTTCTCACTCACGAGTTCATAGAACCGCTCGGCGATCTTCCGGTCGTCGCCCTCGAGCTTCTCGATCGCGTCGCGCACCGCCTTCGTGCCCGCGGCGCGCTTGTCCTCGGCCTTCGCCTGCGCCTTGCGCTCCGCGGCTGCCTCCTTCATGGCGGCCTTCTCCTCGGCGCTGAACACCTCGGATGTCTTCTTCTCGGCCATGGCCGTCCTCTCCCTCGTCGGTGGCCCCACGATAGGCACCCCGTCGCGCCGAGGTCTTCTCGAATCCTGCTCGGTCTCCGTCGCCGTCAGTCGGCACGGCGCAGGGGCCGGAACGGCGGCTCATCCCCCGCGCTTCGCAGCGCGGCGCTGATGAGTCGCGCCGCGCGGAGCACCGCGGGAGCGAGGAGGTTCGGGTCGACGGTCCCGATCGTCGCGACGATCGACACGGCGCCGTAGAACTCGTCGCGGTGCGCGAAGATCGGCGCCGAGATCGACACGGTGCTGCTGACGATCGCGCCCTCGCTGATCGACACCGAGGTGCGCCGCACGTCGCGCACGACGGCGCGCAGAGCATCCCTGTCGACGACGGTGCGCGGCGTGTAGGCGTGCAACGGTTCGGCCTCGATGGTCTCCCAGAGCTCGGGCGGGCCGAACGCGAGGAAGACGTGCCCGGGCGACGACGCGTGCAGGGGCAGCCTCTCCCCCAGTCCCGCGGCGAGTCGGGCGCCTCGTCGGCCGAGCAGCTGCTCGACCATGACCCCTTCGCCGTCGAGGAGGGCCGTGAGCACGACGTGTTCGCGTGTCGCCACGAAGAGCTCTTCGAGGAACGGCAGGATGCGCGCGCGGTAACGGTAGGCCCGGGGCGACAGCACGCCGATCTCCCACAGTCTCAGACCGATGACGTAACGTCGCCGCTCGTCGCGCTCGAGCGCTCCCCATTCGACGAGGTGCGACACCAAGCGGTGCGCCGTCGAGACCGGCAGCCCGGTGATCTCGGCGAGTTCCGACAGGCTCAGGCTCGGGCGGTCGGCGTTGAACGCGCCGAGGACGCTGAGGATCCGCTCTTGCAGGGCCACGCGATGTCAGACTTTCCACTAGTCGGGAACCGAATTGTCGACAATCTACCTCTCCCCTACGTTCACAGCACACTGCAGGAGGCGACGTGGCCGAGCACGCTGGCATATTGCCGCACCGGGTTGAAGTGACCCCCCGGAGAACACCTCGCGCCCGTTGGTCGACGAAATTGTCGACAAACGGCTTGCCGGTCGCGGTCCCACGGGTTACCGTGGCCACACTCCCCACCACCACCACCACACTCCGTTCCGGAGTTCTGCAACGAAGCGGAGGACGGCGATGGCCGCTCGGCTGAAGCTCAGGGATGTCTCGCTACGTTTCGGCGGCATCTCGGTGCTGCAAGACGTGACCTTCGAGATCGAGCCCGGCGCCGTCTTCGGGCTCGTGGGGCCCAACGGCGCCGGCAAGACGTCGCTCTTCAACTGCATCAGCGGCCACTACCGCCCGACATCGGGCTCGATCCGCATCGACGATGTCGAAGCGACCTCGGTGACCGCCTCGCGGCTCACGCATCTCGCGGGGCTGGCTCGCACGTTCCAACATCCGGCCCTGCGCCTCGAGGCGACGCTGCTCGAGAACGTGCTGCTCGGGGCGCACACCGAACTCCCGGGTGGTCCCCTCAGTTGGGCATTCCGCCTGCCGCCGACGCTGCGGCGCGAGCGCGAAGCGCGCGCGGAGGCCCGTGAGCTGCTCGAGCGCTTCGGCCTCGGCGACTACGTCGACACGGTCGCGGATGAACTCCCCCACGGTCTGCACAAGGGCGTCGAGCTGTGCCGCGCGCTCATGACGCACCCGCGGCTCCTGCTGCTCGACGAGCCGGCCGCCGGCCTCACGCACGCCGAGGTCGAGAACTTCATCGCCTCGATCAGGGGGATGCGCGACGACTTCGACCTCACGATCGTGATCGTCGAGCACCACATGGGACTCATCTCCGCCCTGACGGATCGTGTCGTCGTCCTCGATCACGGTTCGAAGCTCATGGAGGGCACCGCCGCCGAGGCGCAGTCGGACCCGCAGGTCATCGAGGCCTACCTCGGGAAGGAGGTCGCGGATGAGCCTCCTGCAGCTTGAAGACGTCACCGCGTCGTACGGCCACGCGCAGGTGCTGCACGGCATCTCGCTGAGCGTCGGCGACAACGAGGCCGCCGGCATCCTCGGGGCCAACGGCGCGGGCAAGACGACGACGCTCCGGGCCATCAGCGGCATGGTGTCGGTCGGCGGGCGGATCACGTTCGACGGCAAGGACATCACGGGTATGCGACCGGACCAGGTCGCCGCGCTCGGCATCGCTCACGTGCCCGAGGGTCGCGGCACGATCGGCGACCTCACGGTGCGCGACAACCTCCGGGTCGGCGCCTACCTCCGCAAGGATCGCGCGGGCATCGCCGACGACCTCGAACTCTGCCTCGACCTGTTCCCCAATCTGCGCGAACGCATCGGCTCGAACGCCTCGGCTCTCTCCGGTGGCGAGCAGCAGATGCTCGCGATCGCCCGGGCGATCATGGCGAAGCCGCGACTCATCCTGCTCGACGAGGCATCGCTAGGCCTTGCGCCGAGCACGGCGCAGAACGTCTATCGGGCGGTCAGGCGCCTCCGCACCGAGCAGGGCGTCGCGATGGTCGTCGTCGAGCAGAACGCGATGCTGGCGTTCTCGGTCGTCGACCACGCGATCGTGCTCGAAACGGGCAGCACGTCGATCACCGGCAGCCGTGACGAGCTCATGGGTATGGACGAGGTACGTCGCGCGTACCTGGGAGGCTGATGTGACCTACTTCATCCAGCTCGTCATCGAGGGTCTCGCGACCGGCTCGATCTACGGCGCACTCGCTCTCGCGATCGTGCTCGTCAACCGGGCGACGGGTGTCATCAACTTCGCTCAGGGTGCGATGGCGGTGCTCTCGACCTTCGTCGCCTACTTCCTCGCGGAGCGCGTCGGCATCCCGCTCGTCGCGGCGGCCCTCATCGCGATCGCCTTCGGCTTCCTGCTCGGCGCGGCCGTCGAGCGCGTCATCGTCCGGCCGTTCGAGCGTGGCGACCACGACACCACGGTCGTCGTCACAATCGGTCTGTTCGTCACCTTCACGGGCGTCGCGGCGTTCTTCTTCGGCTATGAGCCGCTGCAGTTCCCCTCGTTCTTCGGCACCACGACGCTCAACCTCGGCGGGGTGTACGTGGATGCCCGCGCCCTCGGCACGATCGTCGTGCTCGTGGTCGTCATGGTCGTGCTGCAGCTGCTGTTCCGGGCGACCAAGCTCGGGCTGGCGATGCGCGCCGTGGCCGACAACCCGCAGTCCGCGGCGCTCTCCGGCCTCCCCGTGAGCCGTCTGCTCATGATCGGCTGGGGCCTCGCGGCGGCGCTCGGCTCGATCGCCGGCATCCTCGTCGCCCCCCAGCTCTTCGTGAGCCCCGTCATGCTCGACTTCGTGCTCGTCTACGCGCTCGCCGCGGCGATCCTCGGTGGGCTCGACTCGCCCCTCGGCGCCGTGGTCGCCGCGTGGATCATCGGCGTCGTCGAGAACCTCGCGGCGGCGTACATCGACGTCATCGGGAACGACCTCAAGATCGCGGTGCCGCTCATCTTGATGATCGTGATCCTCATCATCAGGCCACAGGGCCTCTTCGGGCGGAAGGTCGTGGTGCGCGTCTGATGGACACCCTCGCCAAGCTCTCACGCAACCTCTGGGTCCGGGTCGGATTCGGGGTGGTCGTCGCGGTCGTGCTCGCGGTCCTGCCCCTTACCCAGAGCCCGTACGTCAACCGGCAGCTCTCGCTCATGGCCGTCTTCGCGGTCGCGATCGTCGGTCTCAACATCGTCATGGGCTACGCCGGACAGGTCTCACTCGGCCAGAGCGCCTTCCTCGGCCTCGGTGCCTACATCGCCGCCTACGGCGTGGTGCAGGGCTGGCCCGTACCGCTCATCTTCATCCTCTGCGCCGTCATCCCCGCGATCGTCGGCGTGCTCGTCGCCCTGGCCGCGGCCCGCCTGCGCGGCCTCGCCCTCGCGATGGTGACGATCACGTTGCCGATCATCGGCATCCCGCTCGCGAAGCGTCTCCGCGAGTTCACGGGGGGCTCGCAGGGCACCACCGTGAGTTGGATGCGCGCGCCGGAGGGGATCGGCCTCGACCACGATCAGTGGCGGTACTACGTCGTTCTCGTGATCGCCGTCATCATGTTCCTCATCGCGCGCAACCTCGTGAAGGGGAAGATCGGCCGCGCGTTCCGCATCGTCAAAGAGAACGAGTCGGTCGCCATCGCGATGGGCATCTCCCCCTACCGCTACAAGGTGCTCGCGTTCACGATCGCGTCGCTCTTCGGCGGCGTCGCGGGCTTCCTCTACCTCGCCATCGTGCAGTACACCTCGCCCGAGACCCTCAACTTCCACAACTCGATCAACATGGTCGCGGCGATGGTGATCGGCGGGTCGGCGAGCATCCTCGGCTCGATCCTCGGCGCGATCTACTACATGCTCGTGCCGGTCATCGCGAACGAGTTCAACCCGTCGCTGACGTCGTTCGTCACCGGCGCGATTCTGCTCGCGGTGCTCTTCCTGGTGCCCGGCGGACTCGTGTCGCTCCCCCGCCGGATCACGCAGATCGTGCGCTCCCTGCGGCGCCGTTCCGCCCGGCGCTCCACTCCCCCGAACCCTTCGGACCGGACGCCTGCGTCCACGGGTCCGGAGTCCACCGAGAAAAAGTAGAAAGAGGCAAGGTCAATGATGAACTTCCGATCGACCAGCCGTGTCGCCGGTGTCATCGCCGTCGGCGCAGCAGCCGCACTCCTCATCGCGGGCTGTTCCCGCGACGGCGGGGACACCGGCGGCGAGGCCGAGGTCAGCCCCGGCATCACCGACGACTCGCTCAGCCTGGGCATCTCGAGCCCGCTGAGCGGTGCCACCGCAGGTCCCGGCTCGTGCACTGTCGCGGGTCTGTACACCTACCTGGAGGCGGGCAACGCCGCGGGTGGATTCGAGTTCGGCGACGGGAACACCCGCGAGGTGAACCTGACCTACCTCGACGACACCTACGACCCGGCGAAGGCGCAGTCCAACTTCACCCAGCTCGTCGACGAGGGCATCTTCGCCTACGTCGGTGCGCTCGGCACGCCGACCAACGCGGCGATCATGCCGATCGCGAACGAGCAGGGTGTCCCGCAGGTGCTCCTCGTGACCGGTGCGACGATGTTCTCGTCCGACCAGGAGGCGAACCCCTGGACGATGGGCCTGCTGCCGACGTACTTCGACGAGGGCAAGGCCTTCGGCGAGCTGCTCGTCGAGCGCGGCGCGGTGACGGTCGCGACGCTCGCGCAGAACGACGACTACGGCGACGACTACATGGCGGGCTTCGAGGCCGCGATCGAGGGTTCGGACGTCGAGATCGTCGCGTCGGCGACCTACGAGCCGACCGACCCGACCCTCGACGCTCAGGTCACCGAGCTCGCCGCGTCGGGTGCCGACGCCCTGCTCAGCGCCGTGTCGGTCACCCCGCTCCAGGTGGGCGTGCTGACCAAGGCGCAGTCGCTGGGTTGGCTGCCGGAGATCTTCCTCCCGTCGAACACCTCGACGCCGGCCACGGTCGTCGTGCCGGGTAATGGCGCCGCCTACCCGGCGGTGTACTCCACGTCGCTGTCGAAGGTGCCGGTCTCGCCGGCGTTCGCCGAGGACGAGGACGTCATCGCCTACAACGAGGCGTTCGAGCTCTACGGCAAGACGATCACCGAGACGTACACCCCGCACTGCGCGTGGTCGTACGCCGAGGGTGCGATTCTCGCCGAGGCGTTCAAGAACATGGAGGAGCCCACGCGGGCGTCGTTCATGGAGGCGCTGCAGTCCATCGAGGACTTCGAGGCCCCGCTCCTGCTCGACGGCATCACGGTCAACACCACCGACCGCACGCTGCCGGCGATCCAGGGTCTGACCCTCGTGCAGTTCAACGGCCAGGGCTACGGTCCCGTCCAGTAATACCTCACACAGCGGAACGCCCCCGGGTCCTCGGATCCGGGGGCGTTTCGCGTGCGTCTGGGTGTGCGAGTAGCGCCGCAGGCGCGTGTCGAGACCTACCTGGGAAGAATCGGGATGACGAGCTGCGAGTCGTACCGCCCACCCGTGTGCAGCACCTGTGGCCCGCGGTTGATGTCGCTCTCGTGCCGGGCGTGGACCAGGGGCTTCGGGTAGTGCTTGAGGTCGTGACCCTGCACGACCAGCACGAGCGACTCCCCCGCCGCGAACCGGGTGCCGGACGGCAGGATCTCGAGGTCGAGTCGCGTCGGCCCCGCGGTCTCGAGCGGCAGCTCCCGGCGATGCGCGAGCACGGGCAGGGAGTCGGTCGACAGTTCGGCGTCGAGCTCGCGATGCGACGCCCGAATCCAGCCGAGCGCCACGGGGCCGTCCTCGAACTGCGCGTAGTAGGCGAACGGCACGATCTCGCCCGCCGCGTCGCGCTTGAACAGGCCGACGAAGACATCCATGTCGGTCGCCTCCGGAGCCTCGACCCACAGGGTGGCGCGCGCGTGGCCGACGACATCGGTGTCCGTTGTGAAGCGGTGCTCGAACACGACCCGGGATGCCGCGAACGGGTCGCCGAGGCCGTGGTACGTCGCGCCCGACTCGACGTCGACCGGGTCGGAGCGCAACTCGCGCGACGCCGCGTCGAGGTGGAGCGTGCGGTACTCGACCTCGGGCAGCGGCCACGCCGTGCTCTCGACGAACGTGCCGACTCCGTAGCGCTCGCGCACCTCGGCGCGCACCGCGGGCCACGCGTCGAGGCCGGTGTCGCGACCGAGCAGGAAGTGGTCGAAGAACTGCCGCTGCAGCTCGACCATCTCGGGACGGTAGTACTCGGCCCACTTCTTGGCGCCGTGCACGTGCAGCCATTTCCGCGGACTCGAGATGCGGCGGAACCCTTCGAGCGTGCCGCGCGTGTGCAGGCCCTGGTCGGTCCACGACGCGACGACGAACGCGGGCACCGTGATCGTCTCGAGGTCGGCCGCCTTCGACGCCCAGAAGTCGTCCCACAGCGGATGCTCACGGTTCTCACGCTCGAGGTCCTCGATCTCGCCCGTCGAGGCGCCCCACCGTTCCCAGATGTAGGGCCAGAACGACGTCTCCGGGATGCCGCCGTGCCGGGCGACCTCGCGGTAGGTGTCCGACCAGCCCTCCCACGGGTTGATCGCGGCGAGGTGCGGTGGATTCAGCCCGGCGACGCGCCACTGCGCGACCGTGAGGTAGCTCACGCCGGTCAGGCCGACGCGCCCGCTCGACCACGGCTGTACGCCTGCCCATTCGATGAGGTCGTAGAAGTCCTCCGCCTCCTCGGGCGAGATGTACGACGCGGGACCTTTCGCGTACCAGGTGCCCGGGATGTCGGCGATGACGAGCGCGTAGCCGCGGGGCACCCAGTACACGGGGTCGGGTCCCTCGAACGTGGTGAGGTCGCTCATCCACTCCGGCTTCGCGCCACTCGTGGGGTAGATCTGGCCGATCGGCGCGGGGTCGTGCTTGCCGTACGGTGACCAGGCGATGAGCACGCCCGCCGGCTCGCCGCTCTCGGGACGATAGACGTCCGCCTGCACGGTGCGGCCCGAGCGCGTGACGACCTCGACGTCGCGATCGATGAGCATCTCGGGATGGGTCTCCCGCCGCGGGTTCGGCGGTGCGCCGTGTCGCGACTCGGGGGTGCTGCGCGGCGGGCGGGTCGGATACGGGAAGTCGGACATCCTCGTCCTCTCGGTTCTCTCCCCCGACGCTAATCGGGCCGGGCGTCGGGGGCCGGATCTAGCCTCACCACATGGGAAAGTTCCTCTTCGACACCGCGACGACGATCAACGGCTGGATCGCCGACGAGCACAACTCTCTCGCTTGGCTGTTCGCGGTCGAGGGCGGAGAGCAGCCCGATGACGGCCTCTTCCCGACGACCGCGACGGTGATGGTCGAGGGCTCGACGACGTACGAGTGGGTGCTCGCCGAGTCCGACATCCTGGCGCATCCCGAGAAGTGGCGGGAGTTCCACGGTGACCGCCCCACGTTCGTCTTCACGACCCGCGAACTCCCCGTGCCCGAAGGCGCCGACATCCGATTCGTCGCGGGCGACGTGGCCGACGTGCTACCGGCGATCCGTGAGGCGGCGGGCGACGGCGACGTCTGGATCGTCGGCGGCGGCGAGCTCGCCGGACAGTTCCTCGACGCGGGAGCGCTCGACGAGATCGCGATCTCGATCGCACCCGTGGCGCTCACCGGCGGCGCCCCGCTCTTCACCCGACGACTCGAGTCGGATCGGCTGCGGCTCGTCGCCGCCGGGAAGGTGGGTCAGTTCGCCCGCATTGTGTACAGCGTAAGCTGACGGTGTCAGCGCCGCGGTGTGTTCGCCCGCACGAGCTCGGGCAGGTGCGCCGGCTCGCACTCGAACTCGTCGCTCGCGAGTTCGTCGGAGCTCATCCACCGCCACTCCGCGACATCGACCTGCTCGTCCTCGGTCCAGCCGTCGGGCGAGGGGTCGAAGTGCTCCACGCGTACGGCATACCAGGCCCACCGCCCCGTCGTGTAGGCGTGCCAGCGCTGGTCGGGGTCGAAGTCCTCCTCGAGGAACGCGGGCGGGAGGGATGCGAGGTGCAACCCGGTCTCTTCGAACGTCTCGCGGCGCGCCGCCGCGTCGAAGTCCTCCCCCGGGTCGACTCCGCCGCCGGGCGTGATCCAGCGGGGCGGGACGCCGTGATCCTTGCCGCGATTGAGGAACATCAGCACGCGATCGGCCTCGTCGAACAGCAGAACCCGCGCCGTCGCGCGGAAGGTCACTCGCGGGTCGGCTTGTGGTTCACGAAGCCGCTCACGTCGCCGACGTACCGCGTGCGGTCCTCGGGCAGCGGATCGACTGCCGCACGTGCCACCTCGGCGGCGAACTCGGACACCGTGTAGAGCTTCCCGGCATCCTCGCGGCGCGCCTCGATCGCGCCCGGACGTGCCCGGTCGAGCAGTGTCGCAGTGATCGTGCCCTCGATCATGTCCCCCGACACGACGACGAAGCCGATGCCGGCGGCGTCAAGCGCGGGGATGTGCGCACGCAGGGCGTCCTCGCCGGCGCGTTTGCTCTTCGCGACCTGCACGTATTCGGGCATCGTCGGCACGGTGTTGATGAAGTGGGCCTGGTGGCTCGTGACGAACACGATGCGTGAACCGTCGGCGAGCAGCGGGAGCGCCGTCTCGAGCGCGTTGACCTGCGCGTCGCGGTTCAGCTTCATGGCGTAGTCCGCCTCCATGCCGCCCTCCATGCCGCCCGACGCGTTGAGCACGAGGAGGTCGAGGCCGCCCCACGCGTCGGCGACGGTCTGGAACATCGCGGCGACCGACACGGGGTCGGTCAGGTCTCCGCCGACCGGGATCGCTTCGCCTCCCGCGGCTTCGATCTCGGCGATGAGCTTGAGCGCGCGCGCCTCCTTGTTGCGGAAGTTGATCGCGACCTTGGCACCCGCGGCGGCCAGGTACTTCGCGGTGTCGGCGCCGATGCCGCGCGACGAACCCGTGACGAGGGCGCGCGTCCCGGCGAGGGAACCGGCGGGGAGAACGGGGGCTGAAGACTCGGTGCTCACGGTCCCCGAGACTATCGGCTCTGCTAGGTTCGGGTCATGGATCTCCTGGTCGAATGGGGCTGGGTCCTCTGGCTGGCCCTCATCCTCGTGTTCGTGATCATCGAGGTCTTCACCCTCGACTTCACGTTCCTCATGCTCGCGGGCGGCAGCCTCGGCGGTCTGGTCGCCGGCTTCCTCAACGCCCCGCTCTGGGCCCAGATCATCGTCGCGGGCGTGCTCGCGTTGCTGTTGATCTTCCTCGTGCGGCCCTCGCTGTTGAGAGCCTTCCGTAAAGGCGGCGACCCGACGCCGAGCAACATCGACGCCGTTCTCGGACTCACCGGCACCGTGACCAAGGAGTTCGCCGACCACCGCGGGCAGGTCAAGCTCGCGAACGGCGAAACCTGGACCGCCCGTCTCGGCGACGACCACGCCTCCGGCGAACTCGCCGAAGGCTCGCGCGTCGTCGTGCAGAAGATCGACGGGGCGACCGCCGTGGTCGTTCCCGCTCCCAGGCCCGCGGTCGAGAAGCCCGCCGCCGAGAAGTAAGGATCCACCTCATGACCGACGCCGCCATGTTCAACACGGTGATCCTGTGGATCGTCGTCGCGATCGTCGTGATCTTCGTGTTCACGATTATCGCCCGCTCGATCCGCATCATTCCGCAGGCGTACGCCGGCATCGTGGAGCGCCTCGGCCGCTACCACAAGACGCTCAACCCGGGCCTCAACATCCTGGTTCCCTTCATCGACCGGCTGCGCCCCCTCGTCGACATGCGCGAGCAGGTCGTCTCGTTCCCGCCGCAGCCCGTCATCACCGAAGACAACCTCGTCGTCTCGATCGACACCGTCGTCTTCTTCCAGGTGAACGACGCGCGCGCGGCGACCTACGAGATCGCCAACTACCTCGGGGCGGTCGAGCAGCTCACCACGACGACCCTCCGCAACGTCGTCGGTGGCCTCAACCTCGAGGAGGCCCTGACCTCGCGCGACAACATCAACGGTCAGCTCCGCGTCGTGCTCGACGAGTCGACGGGCAAGTGGGGTATCCGAGTCGGTCGCGTGGAGCTCAAGGCCATCGATCCGCCCGTGAGCATCCAGGACTCGATGGAGAAGCAGATGCGCGCCGAGCGTGACCGTCGCGCGCAGATCCTCACCGCCGAGGGCACGAAGCAGGCGGCGATCCTCCAGGCCGAGGGCTCGCGGCAGGCGAGCATCCTCGAGGCCGAGGGTGACGCCAAGGCTCAGGTGCTGCGCGCGCAGGGTGAGGCCGAGGCCATCCAGACCGTCTTCAACGCCATCCACGTCGGTAATCCCGACAGCAAGCTGCTCGCCTACCAGTACCTCCAGACGCTGCCGAAGATCGCGGAGGGCGACAGCAACAAGCTGTGGATCATCCCGAGCGAACTCACCGAGGCGCTCAAGGGGATCGGTGAAGGCTTCTTCGCACCTCGTGACCCCTCCAAGTAAGACGCGACGCGACCAGGGAACGCCGACCTACTTCACCCCCGCTCCCCCGCGGGTGCTCGCGCACCGGGGGTTCGCGCTCGACGCGCCCGAGAACACCCTTCTCGCGTTCGCCAAGGCGGTCGCCCTCGGTGTGACGCACGTCGAGACCGACGTGCACGGCTCCGCCGACGGTGTGTCGATGGTGAGCCACGACCCCGACCTGACGCGGCTCGCCGGTCGCAAGGTGCGGGTCGGGCAACTCACGTCCCACGAACTGCGTCGGATCCGGCTCGGCGAGGGACAGGGCTTCTGCTCGCTCGCCGACGCGCTCGACGCCTTCCCCGAGACGCGGTTCAACATCGACATCAAGTCGTCGGACGCGATCGCCCCGACCGTCGCGGCGATCCGGGATGCGGGCGCGACGGGGCGGGTGCTCATCGGATCGTTCAGCCCCGAGCGCCGACGGGCGGTGGTGCGGCAGCTTCCCGGCGTCGCGACCTCGGTGTCGTCACGCGGCGCCGTCGCGGCCGTGAGTGCGGCTCGCAGCGCGGGTGGCCTCCGCACGCTGCGCCGGATCCTCCGCGATGTGCAGGCCGTGCAACTCCCGCTCTCGATCCTGCGGATGGCGACGATGACGCCGCGCACGATCGCCGCGTTCCACGCCGCGGAGGTCGAGGTGCACGCCTGGACGATCAACGACGAGCCGACGATGGAACGGCTCCTCGACCTCGGGGTCGACGGCCTCGTCACCGACCGCGCGGACCTCGCGATGGAGGTTCTCGCGCGGCGTTCCTGAGGTCGCCTCGCCACCCGCTACCCATCCCCCCGGTAACCGCTGTGAAAGCACTGGGAACGCGCGTGCGGGGGCATGGGGGACGCCACCCTGTCGTTATACCTGAGGTGCTCACCCAGCACCGCCACGAAGTACGGCAGCACCGCTACAAGCAAGATTGGGGCCACACGATGGCAGAACGGAACCTCCGGGGCATGCGACTCGGATCGCAGAGCCTCCAGAGCGAGGAGGGCGTCGAGTTCGTCTCGCGCCGACGCAGCACGTACCGCACGGCGGACGGCTCGACCTTCGAGGTGACGTTCGCGTCCGATGCCGAGATCCCCGAGGTGTGGGAGTCGCCGCGCACCGGTCAGGAAGGTCGTCTCGTCGCCGAGGACGGCTCTCTTGTCGAGACCGAGGTCGTCGAGGCCAAGGCCGTGCGCACCCACTGGGACATGCTGCTCGAGCGCCGTACCCGCGCCGAGCTCGAAGAGCTTCTCGAGGAGCGCCTCCAGCTGCTCCGGGCCCGCCGCGGCGAAGAGGCGGCGAAGGCCGCGAAGAAGTCGGCCTAACCTCCGCAGAACCTCACGGGCGTCCGCTTCGGCGGGCGCCCGTCTGCGTGCGCCCGGTGATCCCCGCGACGACGAGACCGCCGAGCCCGAGCGCGCAGGCCAGCCACTCGAGCTGACGCCCGATCAGCACGGCGGGCGTGACGGTCGTCAGAAGGGGCACATCTGCGACCATGACGCCCGGCTCGTACCATGGCAACTGCTGCTGGATGGCGCCGTCGGGCAGCACGATCGCACTCGTGCCGACGGTCGACACGTTGACGACGGTGCGAGCCGTCTCGATGGCGCGGATGCGAGCGATCGCCAGCTGCTGCACGCTCTCGTCGGTGCGGCCGAAGTCCGCGTTGTTCGTCTCGGCGAAGACGATCTGGCCGCCCTGCTCGACGATCTCGGTCAGCAGTTGGTCGTCCACGATGTCGAAGCAGATCGCGTTGCCGACGATCACCCCGTCGCCGAGATCGAACACGGCATCCGTCGTGCCCGGCGTGTACTCGCGCTGGATCAGGTCGATGAGGTCGGGTGCGAACTGGCGCCAGAATGCCCGGTCGGGCACGTACTCGCCGAACGGCACGGGATGCTTCTTGTCGTAGTAGTCCGTCGGCCCCACTCCGGACTCCCAGAGCAGCACGGTGTTGAAGTACTCCGGTTCGGGGTCGCCGTTCTCGTCGACCTTGTCGAGCTGACGCGTCGTGATCGTGCCCCCGACGATCGGCGCGCCCGCGCGCGCCGACACCTCGTCCCACAGCTCGGCCGCCCAGGCGTACCGCAGCGGGTCGGCGTCGGACGCGCCCTCCGGCCAGACGATGACATCGACGTCCTCGTCGAGCACGGGAAGGGTCGCCTCGACCTGTCCGAGAAGGTTGTCGCCGAACTCGTCCGGCGGGTCGAAGTAGCCCGCCTTCGTCGCTCCCTGCACGGCACCGACTCGCAGCGTCGGGGCGTCGGCGGGCGCCGTCCCCGGCAGCGAGGTCCACGGCGGCACCGAGACGAGCACGAGCGCGGCGAGGGTGACCAGTGCGGCGAGACCGACCGCGCGATGCGGCATCCGGATGCCCTCGGCCACCGCCGCGACCAGGAGCGCGGCGACGAACACCATCGCGAACGACACCCCGGAGACGCCGAGCCACGCGAACAGCGGGGAGAGCGGGCTGTCGGACTGCGAGAACGCGACACGGCCCCACGAGAAGCCGCCGTAGGGCCAGACGCTCGCGGCCGCTTCGCGGGCGGTCCAGATTCCGGCGACGACGGCGGGCAGCAGCAGCAGTCGGCCCGCCGCGCCTCCCCAGACGCGGGGCAGCCATCGGTAGGCGAGCGCGATGAGCGCACCGGCCGCGCCGTTCCACAGGGTCATCACGGCGGCCAGGGCCGACCAGGGCACGAGTCCGAGGAACTCGGACGCCCACTCGATGTGCGGCCAGTAGAACGTCGCGCCGAAGACGAGCCCGACGAGCACCGCTCCGCCGACGCGGCGACCCTGCAGGGCGATGAGCACGAGCACGATCGCGGGGAACGCCGCGAACCACCAGCCCGTGTCGGGGAACGCCAGATCGAGCACGAGCCCCGCGATCGCCGCCGCCAACACCGCCGGCAGCAGCCCCAGCACCGCGGGTTGAGGAGCGCCCGCCGCCGGCGGACGCGTCTCGAAACCCCTCACCCCGGGAGCCATCACGACACCCCCGAGTACGCGACGATCCCGCGCCGGATGCCGTCGATCGCCTGCCGCGCGCGACGTCCGAGCGGCCCGTCGGCGACGATCGACAGCTGATCGAGCAGGTCGACCGCCTGCTTCATCCAGCGCACGAAGTCGCCCGCGGCGAGCTCGGCGTCCTTCAGCACGACGTCGAGCGCGGCGCCCTGTGCCCACTTCTGCGTCGCGAGAGCGAGCCCGGGCGACGGCGGATGGCCCTCGGGGAGGCGGTGCTGCAGCTCGAGGGCGGAGAGCTCCTCCCAGACCGCCTCCGTCGCTTCCAGCGCCGCCCGGAACGCGCCGCGCGGCAGCCCGCGTTCGCCGAGGTCGGCTCCTTCGCGTCGCGGCTCGTAGACGAGGCTGCTCGCGAGTGCGGCGAGCTGCGGGGCGTCGAGGTCGTCCCAGATGCCGCGTCGCAGGCACTCGGAGACCAGCAGGTCGCGCTCACCGTAGATGCGCATGAGGACCCGACCCGGCGGGGTCACCTGCAACTCGTCGTCACCGGCGACGTAGCCGAGCTCGCGGAGCACGTCGGTCACGCGGTCGAAGACCTGCGCGACCGCACCGGTGCGACCCGAGATCTGCGACCTCAGCTGGTCGGTCTCGCGCGTGAGCCGCCACCACCGCTCGGCCCACCGGGCGTGACCCTCGCGGTCGGAGCAGGCGTGGCAGGGGTGCTGCTTCATCCGCTTGCGCAGGTCGGCGATCTGGCGCTGCCGTCGTTCGCGCTCGCCGCGGCTCTCCTGCTGCCCAGGGCCTCGTCCCTCGGCGCGGGCGTTCTTGCGCTCCAGATCGCTCAACTCGCGCCGCAGCGACGAGTAGGCGCGGAAGTCGCCGAGGTGGCACGTCATCGCCTGCTCGTAGCCGCCGAGCGCTTCCTCCTGCTTGCGCACGCGGCGCGCGAGGTCGACGACGGCCCGGTCGGCCTGGAACTGCGCGAACGAGAGCTCGAGGATCTCGCGGGTGCGGTCGCGCCCGAACTGCTGGATGAGGTTCACCGCCATGTTGTAGGTCGGGCGGAAGCTCGAGTGCAGCGGGTAGGTGCGCCGCGAGGCGAGGGATGCGACGGCGCGCGGGTCGACCCCGCCGGCCCATTGGATGACGGCGTGACCTTCGACGTCGATGCCGCGCCGCCCGGCGCGCCCCGTGAGCTGGGTGTACTCCCCCGGCGTGATCGGCACGCGGGCTTCGCCGTTGAACTTCTCGAGCTTCTCGATGACGACGGTGCGCGCGGGCATGTTGACGCCGAGCGCGAGGGTCTCGGTCGCGAAGACGACCTTGAGGAGTTTGCGCTGGAAGAGCTCTTCTACGACCTCCTTGAAGATCGGCAGCATCCCGGCGTGGTGGGCGGCGATGCCCCGCTCGAGTGCGTCGAGCCAGCCCCAGTAGCCGAGCACGGCGAGGTCGGCGTCGGGGATCGCCCGGCAGCGTTCCTCGACGATCGAGCGGATCTCGTCGCGCTCCCAGGCTTCGGTGAGCCGGATGTCGCTGCGCGCGACCTGCTCGACCGCGGCGTCGCACCCGACGCGACTGAAGACGAAGAAGATCGCCGGCAGCAGGTTGCGCGACCGCAGGAGCTTGACGACATCCGCCCGACCCATGCGATCGCCGAACAGGCGATCACCGCTGAGCCCGCCGGAGCCGTGCGCACCGCCTCGGCCGTCGCCGCGCGAGACGGTGCGCTCCGCCTCGCGGCGCTTGCCTTTGCCGGGTCGTCCTCCCCCGCGTCGCCACGAGTCGACGCGGTCGGAGCCGGCCGTGAGCCGCGAGAGCTCGGGATTGACTCGCGACGAGTCGGCCCCGTCTCCGAGCGCCGCACCTTCGAACAGGTCGAGCAGCCGGGACCGCACGAGCACGTGCTGCTCGAGCGGCACGGGGCGCTCCTCCGACACGATGACGTCGGTGTCGCCGCGCACCGCCTGCAGCCAGTCGCCGAACTCCTCGGCGTTCGACACGGTCGCCGAGAGCGAGACCATCCGCACCTCCTGGGGAAGGTGGATGATGACCTCTTCCCAGACGGCGCCGCGGAACCGGTCGGCGAGGTAGTGCACCTCGTCCATGACGACGTACCGCAGATCGCGCAGCAGCGGGCTGTCGGCGTAGAGCATGTTGCGCAGCACCTCGGTCGTCATCACGACGACTCGGGCCGAGCTGTTGATGTTGCTGTCGCCGGTCAGCAGTCCGACCCGGGCGGCGCCGTGCTCGGCCGTAAGCTCCGAGAACTTCTGGTTGCTGAGCGCCTTCATGGGCGTCGTGTAGAAGACCTTCGCTCGTGGATCGGCGAGGGCGAGGTGCACGGCGAACTCCGCGACGATCGTCTTGCCCGCACCCGTCGGCGCCGCCACGAGGACGCTGCGACCGGCCTCGAGCGCCTGGCACGCGTCGTACTGGAAGGGATCGAGGTCGAACGCGAGCTTGTCGCGGAACTCCTGGAGACGCGGGGTGCCGCGTTTCGCCTTCGCGGCCGCGTAGCGCTCCGCGGGCGACAGTGCGTCGCTCACGAGACGAGCGACGCGGCGAGGCGCCGGTCGGCGATGCGGTCGTGCCAGACGGCGATGCCGGCGGTGAGGAAGTAGAGCACGACGAGCGGCCCGGCCACGAGGGCCATCGCGAGCACGTCGGTCGCCGGGGTGGCGAGGGCCGCGAAGACGACGGCGAACAGGATGCCCCAGCGCCAGGCCTTGAGGATCGTCATGCCGCGCACGACACCCGCGAAGTTGAGGATCGTCAAGAAGACGGGCGTGACGAACCCGATCCCCGTGGCCAGCACGAGCTTGAGCACGAAGTCGAGGTAGTACGACGCGTTGTAGAAGCTCGCGTCCTCGGGCGGCACGAAGCCCGCCATGAACTCCACGATGCGGGGGAAGATGAGCCACCCGACGAGGCAGCCGCCGAGGAACATCGGCACGGCGGTGAAGAAGAACCCGAAGACGTAGCGCTTCTCGCGAGCCTTCATCGCCGGGGTGACGAAGGCGAAGACCTGGTACAGCCAGATCGGGCTCGCGATGACGATGCCGAGCACGAGCGCGAGTTGCATGCGCACGCCGAAGGCACCCGTGATGGCGTCGTAGTTGATGACGGCGTCGTGGTTCTCGGCGACGGCGAGGATGGGTTCGCGGAGCAGGTCCCAGACGTACTCGGAGAGCCACCATCCCCCGGCCGCACCGACGATGATGCCGAGCGCGGCGAACATGAGGCGCTTGCGCAGCTCGACGAGATGCTGGCCGAGGCTCATGCGCCCTTCGGGATTGCGACCGCGTGACCGCTGTGCGGCCATGCGGCTAGACCTTGTCGGCGTCGGGCTTCGCAGCGTCGTTCGTCGAGGGCTGGGGCTTGGTGGCGTCGGACGTCGCCGGCTCCGTCGCCTGGCCGTCGTCCTTCATCTCCGACCGGAAGGACTTGATCGACTGGCCGAGGCTGCGCGAGAGGGCGGGAAGGCGCGTGGCGCCGAACAGAAGCAGCACGACGGCGAGGATGACGATCCAGGCCCAGGGCTGGTTCATGAAGAAGAGGGTGAACACGCGATCTCCTCGTTTCGGCGGGTGGGGCCAGTCTATCCCCGGTGGTACTGGGCCGCCGCCTCGGAGGCCCACGCCGCGACGGCCTCCCGGGCCTCGGCGGGCTCGACGACCGTGACGACACCCGGCATGCCGGCGACGAGCCGCTTGAGTCCGTGGAAGTGCGACACCCGCAGCGTCGTGCGCATGCGGACGCCGTCGTCGGACGTACGCGCACCGTCGGGGATGAAGTCGGCGAGCAGCGGCATCGCCGAGGGCTCGACGTCGATGACGACCTCGAGGTCGTCGGGTGAGGGCTCGAAGAGATCCGGCAGCCGCACCTCGCTGCCGCGATGCTCGACGACCTCGTCGGTCACGACGGCGTCGGAGATGCGGTCGAGACGGAAGGTGCGCACCGCTTCGCGGAGATGGCACCAGCCGCGCAGGTACCAGTCGGCGTCGAGCGACTCCACCTGCAGTGCGTCGACGCGTCGACGTTCGCGCTCCCCGGCCGCCGTGAGGTAGCCGAACTCGAGCTGGAGCCCCTTGTCGACCGACTCGCGGATGAGCTGCAGCGTCGCCCCCATCGTCTCGCGTGCCTCCGCTCCACCGACGCCGACGGGCGCCACCGGCCCGGAGGCACCGAGCGACAGCTTCGCCTTGAGACTCGCGATCGAGGAGCGGTCGGCGTACTCCGGGAGGGCGGACAGATACTCGAGTCCCATGATGAGCGCCGCCGCTTCGCGCGCGGAGAGTCGAGGCGAGTCGTCGATCGCGACGCGGTTGGTGAGCACGATCTCGTCGTCCTGCTCGAATGCGTCCCAGTCGATGTCGAACAGGTCGTCGTGCTGATAAGCCGCCGTCTCTCCGGGAAGCCCGCTCACCGCGATCAGCTGGACGGCTTCCCGGATCTGGTCGGCGCCGACCGCGAAGTGCGCGGCCGCTTCCGCGACCGGAGTGCGGTCACGGTCCATGAGGTACGGCACGAGCGAGAGCAGGAACGCGAGCTTGTCGCGCGCCTGGAAGGGCTGCGGCTTAGGCGTGGCCATGTGCGGCGATCACCCCGTTCAGGCGGGCGACGACGGCGTCACGCAGTTCGGTCGGCGCGACGACGAAGACCTCGGGTCCGAAGCCGCTCAACTCATCGGCGAGGATGTTGACGTCGACGAAGTGGAGCACCACGCGGTCCCCCTCGACCTCGGCACCGCGGTTCGCGAGACGCGTGGCGGCATCCGACTCCGGTCTCACGCGCAGCTCGGCGATGCTGCGCTCCCACACCTCCTGGAGGTCGGCGAGGGCCTCCGCCGGATGGTCTCCCTCGGGCACCTCGGCGGCGCGACCGGTGGCCACGGGCCCGACGATACGCCTCAGCAGATAGGTGCGCCGGTCGCCCTTCTCGCTGAGCGCCGACAGGTGCCAACGACCCTGGTACTGCACGAGGGCGAGCGGGAGGACGTGACGCTCGGAGGCGCGCTCCTCGCCCGGCTTGAGATACGGGAAGCGCACGCGCACGCCCTTGCGGATGGCCGCGTCGAGCGGGTCGAACGCGGCGTCACGCAGCCGGATGCGCGGAGCGTAGCCGAGCACGGGCTCGTCGGCCGTCACCCCGAGCGAGCGCAGCTTGAGCAGCGCGCGACGCGACTCCCCGGACAGCGAGCCCTCGCGCCAGACCGTCGCGGCGAGGTTGAGCAGCGCCGTCTCCTCCGGAGTGAACACGATGTCCTGCGGCAGCTCGTAGGCACCCTTCGGGATGCGATAGCGCAGCGTCTGGTTGTTGCCGGCGTCGCCGGGCGAGTCGAGCGTCTCGAGCGGAACGCCGAGGTCGCGGATGTCGTCCTTGTCGCGCTCGAACTGCCGCTCGAGGTTGGCGTTGTCGCCGCCGCTCTTGAAGCGCTGGTGGTAGCCCTGGACCGTCGAGAGGATCTCGTTCTTCGTGAGCCCCGTCTCGGTCGCGAGCAGGGCGAGGACGAGGCTGAAGAGCCGCTCCTCGACGGGTACGGCAGCCTGCGTCATGCCGACCGTGACCCTACTCGCCGGCGGTGACGCCGAGGATGTCGAAGACGTACGCCGTGGCGCCACCCGCACCGTCGGCATCCGGGATGACCACGAGAATCTGGGAGCCGACCTTGGCGCCGAGGAGAGCGTCGACGAGCACTTCCTCGCCCATCGTCTCGAGCGTCGGTGCGAGGACGTAGGGCGTGCCGCGGGTCCACGAGTCGATGTCGCCGACCGAGGCGTCCGCCGACGTCGGCGACGACCAGGTGAACGAGCGGGCGTGGAAGACCACGGTGGCGTCGTCGGCCACGACCGCCCCCGAGCCGGCCTTGATGGTCGCCGTGCGGGGCTCGGTGATGTCGGCCTGGTAGCCCAGGGCGAGGCCGGGGGTGCCGTCGACGGCCGTGACGACCGTGGGCATGCCGTCGAGCGGCAGCTGGTTCACGCCGTTCGCCTTGCCGAGGAACACCTCGACGATGTCGATCACCGCGACGAGGGTCGCGGTCTCGCCCGGGTAGTCGGCGACGAGCTGCTCGGCGGGGCCCGTGACGACGAGACGGGAGCCGGCGGTCGCGCAGACGAGCGCCTCGCCGATCGCGAGGCTGCGGTCGCTCGCGCTGTACAGCGCGCTCGACTCGTTGACCGAGGCGCCGGTCGCGCCCTCGTAATAGACGTAAGAGGCGAGCACGGTCGCGCCGGCCGGGATGGGCTCGCCTTCGCCTTCGGCCGTGACCGAGCGCTCGGGCTCCGTCGCGATGAGCGGGGTCGGCATCTCGACGGCGGGCGTGTCGCCCACCTCGCCGCTCACCGACACCGCCGTCGAGGCATCACCCGGCTGGTAGGCGGGCGTGCATCCGCCGCCGAACGGGCCGCCCGTGCAGCCGGCCAGGGTGCCCGCGACGAGCGCGGCGGCGAGGACGGCCGTCAGCGGCCTTGCAAGGGGGGAACGACGACGCACGACAGACACTCTACTTCTCGCCGGCGCCTGCATCGTCCCGTGTGGCTGCTCCGGTCCCGTCCGCGATCGCGCGCGCGTCGCGGACGACGCGCCGCATCCGCTTGTCGCTCTTGACGTGCTCGCCGACGGCGCCGGGCGTCCAGGCTTCGACGTCGGCGTCGTCGTACTCCGCCTTCGACGCGCGTCGCGCGGGTGCCGGCAGCACGGCGCCGGGAGCGAGACGGCGCGCGGTGAGCAGGAACCCGGTGTGCCCGACCATGCGGTGGTCGGGCCGCACCGCGAGACCCTCGACGTGCCAGCCGCGCACGATGGTCTCGGTCGAGTCGGGCTGCGTGTACAGGCCCGAGGCGCGGATCGCCTCGGCGACACGGGAGAGCTGGGTGACGGTCGCGACGTAGCAGAGCAGCACGCCGCCGGGAACGAGCGCCTCGCTCACCGCGGGGAGGCACTCCCAGGGGGCGAGCATGTCGAGGATCACGCGGTCGGCGCGAACCCCGCGGGCCGGCAGCTCGTCGGCGAGGTCGCCCAGAGCGATCTCCCAGTTGGACGGCACCTCGCCGAGGAATCCCGCGACGTTGCCGCGTGCGATCTCGGCGAACTCCTCGCGGCGCTCGAACGACAGCAGCGAGCCGGTCGACCCCAAGGCGCGCAGCAGCCAGAGGGACAGTGCGCCCGAACCGACACCCGCCTCGACGACGGTCGCGCCGGGATGGATGTCGGCGAGGGCCAGGATCTGCGCCGCATCCTTCGGGTAGATGATCGCGGCACCGCGTGGCATCGACATGACGTAGTCGGCGAGCAGCGGCCGCAGGGCGAGGTACTGGTCGCCGTTCGAGGCGGGCAGCACGGAGCCCTCCGGCTGTCCGACGATCGCCTCGTGCCACAACACGCCGCGGTGCGTGTGCAGCCCGCCGCCGGCCACGAGGGTCACGGTGTGCAGACGCCCCTTCGGACCGGTGAGCTGCACGCGGTCACCGAGGCGGAACAGCGAGTCGGGCGTAGGTGCGTTCACGGCAGGGCCTCCCCCAGCTCGGCGAGGGTGAGCCCCTCGAGGGTGTCGCGCAGGCGGTACGCCGGGCTGGGCGGCAGCGGGATGTGCAGCGGCAGGGCGAACACCGTCGCGCCGGACGCGACAGCCGACGCGACCCCGGGCTCGGAGTCCTCGAGCGCGACGCACGCCGTGATGTCGACGCCGAGCTGTGCGGCCGCGGTGAGGTAGGGCTCGGGATGCGGCTTGGCGTTCGCGACGTCGTCGCCCGCAACCACGAGGTCGAAGCCCGGGACGCCGAGCGCCGCCGCGAGAGCTTCCGCGACATCCACCGCCATCCGGCGACGGGACATCGTGACGAGCGCGGTCGGGATGCCGGCCTGCCTGAGTTCGAGCA